>JBIKTT010000376.1:0-3454 GCA_044347925.1 Phycisphaerales bacterium | reverse complement strand
GCGGTGGCGCACGAGTCGTTGGGCGGGGGAACCACGTCCACCGCAGAGATCTGCACCTGGCCGGAAGCCGTGCCGCCCGCGTAACCCGCGACGCGGATCCAGACCGTCGTGTTGGGCCCGACGATCGCCGAGACCGTCGACTGCAGGCCGCAGGCGTCGTCGATGCACGCGAGCTGGTTGCCGCCGCAGCCGTCGACGAGCGTGAGCACCGTGTCATTGCCGGAAAGGCCGCACGTCGTCGCCGTCACCTGCTCGGAGGTGTCGCCGGTGGTGTACTTCAGCCACGCGTCGGGCGAGGCGCTCGACGCGCCGCAGGTTGCGGCATAGTCGTTGGTCGCGGACGCCGTGTCGAAATCGTGGATGCCCACGCCGACGAGGGGAGCGTCTTCGCATGCGTCAGCAGCCGAGCCGCCCGGAACGTTCGGGATGATCGAAACCGAAAGCTGGCCGGAGGGCGTGCCGTTGTTGTAGCCGGCAATGCGGGCGTAGTACGTCTGGCCGGCGTCCATGAGGAAGCTCACCTGCGTCTGAAGGCCGCAGGAGTCGTCCTGACACAGGACTTCGCCGCCGCCGCACCCGTCGGTCACCGCCAGAACGGTGTCGCCCGCGCTCAGGCCGCAGGTCGAAAGCGTGACGCGGACGCTGGATGTCGCGACGACCTTGACCCACACGTCCGCGCTGGCGCTCGACAGGCCGCAGGAAGCGGCGAAATCGTTGGAGGCGCCGGCGGTGTTGAAGTTCACAACGTCGCCGTCAACCACCGCCGGAGCATCGGCGCAGTTGTCGCTCGCGTCCACGCGCGAGCCAAAGCCCGGGATCGGAGCAACCTGGGTCTTGTGGATCTTGGGGCTGTCGGGGACATTCGAAGTTTGGTTCTTCGGAAGGCCGGTCTGCGCCGATGCGGTTCCGACCAAGCCGGCCGCAGCCAAAATGAGAAGCGGTGTCTTCATACGCATAAACATCCTCCGTCCAGTAAAGGGGGACCACGATGACCCGGTGTTTGGACATTCGATGCCCACGACAACACCGAAAGCCGAGCGCTGATCGCTGCTCGCTCGTGTGGTATAACTGAAGCGGACGTGACTGTCAACCCCAATCACTTTGGGGCGACGGGAACCGCCGAACCACCTACCGTTCGGGCCTTATGCACGCATCAGTTCGCTGGCTCAACCAGTACCTAACGCCCGCCAATCTCACCGCGGATGAAGCCGCGGATGTGCTCATGAATCTCGGTTTTCCGATCGAGACGCGGGAAGAGGTTGTCTTCCAAGGGGAAACCCCGGACACATGTCTTGATGTCGAAGTCACGTCAAATCGCGGTGACTGCCTGAGCCAGGTCGGTCTTGCGCGAGAGATCGCGGCCAAGACGGGCCGGGCGTTCGCGATGCCCGTCGTCAAGGCGGCCCCGGGCAACGGCCGGCCGGTCGCTTCGGCGCTCAAGCTTGATGTGCGCACGCCGGATGCGTGTCCTCGGTTCACGGCGCGGGTGATTCGCGGCGTGAAGGTCGGGCCGAGCCCGGCGTGGCTGGTGCGTGCGCTCGAAGCGGTGGGGCAGCGGTCGATCAACAACGTGGTCGATGTCACCAACTTCATCTGCTTTGAGCTTGGCAACCCGTGCCATGTGTTCGACCTTTCGAAGCTTGAGGGTGCGGCGCTGGTGGTGCGCTTCGCGAGCGATGGCGAACGGCTGCTGACGCTGGACGGGAAGGAGCGCAAACTCCGCGCGGATGAACTGGTCGTGGCGGACAACGCCAAGCCGCAGAGCCTGGCCGGCGTGATCGGCGGCGGCGAGTCGGAGGTCACGGCGGCGACGACGGATGTCGTGCTTGAGGTGGCGACGTGGGATCCGGCGACGATTCGTCGGGCGGCGCGCCGGCTTCAGATTCGGACCGATGCGGGGCATCGGTTTGAGCGGGTCGTGGATGCACGCACGCTTCAGTACGCTTCGGACCGGGCGGCGGCGCTGATCGTGGAAGTGGCGGGGGGCGAGCTTTGTGAGGGGACGATGACGGGGGGGAAGGATCTTCCGCCGGGGCGGACGATCGACCTTCGTCTGTCGCGTTGTCGGTCGATCCTGGGGTATGCGATCGACGACGCGAGGATCTCGACGCTTCTGTCGGCGCAGGGACTGGCTCCGGTTTCCAAAGCCGCCGGGGTGGTGACGTGCACGATCCCGGCGACGCGCGTGGACCTCACGGGCGAGATCGACCTGATCGAAGAAGTGGCCCGCACGAACGGACTGGACGCGATCCCCATGGCGGAGAAGCTCCCGGTGGCGGTCAAGCCGCCGCAGGACTCTCAGCGGGCGATGCGCGAGATCGCGGGCGTGCTGACGGCGCAGGGGTACTTCGAAGCGGTGACGTTCAGCTTTGTGAAGCCCGCGATCGGCGCGGCGTGGATTCCCAAGGGCTTGGCCGTGGTCAACGTGGACGATGAGCGCCGTGGTGCAGAGCCGACGCTCCGCCCGAGCGTGATCCCGAACCTGCTGGCGTGCCGGAAAGCCAACCAGGATGGTCAGGTGAAAATGCCCGGGGAGAGCGGGATCCGCCTCTTCGAGATCGCTTCGGTCTTTGGACAGGCGGACGGCAAGAGCGTCGAGCATCGCAACATCGCTCTGCTCGCGGACGTGCCGGTGTCGGGAAAGAAAGCGACGATCGCGGATCTGCAGGTCGGGGTCCGGACGATCCGCGGGACCATCGAGTCGCTGGTGAAGCAGCTTGGCGGAGCGGCGGCGGAGCTTGCGATCGTCAAGGCGGCACCGCACTGCGATGCGCTGGACGCGGGGTCGTACGCGACGGTCTCGATCAACGGCGTGAAAGCCGGATACCTGGCTGTCGTGGGTTCGGTGCACGCGCAGTCTTTCGGGCTGGAGAGTGTGCACGTTTGCGCGGAGCTGAACCTGTCGGCGGTGGTTGGGCTTTTCCCGCCCAAGTCGCGGGTGGAAGCTCTGCCGACGTTCCCGGCGGTCGAGCGCGATCTGTCGCCGATCGTGGCGGAAGCGATGACGTGGGACGAGGTCCGCACGGTGGTGATTTCGTCCAAGCTGCCGCGGCTTGAGTCGCTGGAGTTTGTCGGGACGTTCCGGGGCAAGCAGATCGGAGCGGGGAAGAAGTCGCTGACGCTTCGGCTTCGGTTCCGGGACGCGGGCAAGACGCTCCGGCACGAAGAGGTGGACACTGAGGTGAACACCCTTGTCGGCCTGCTGAACACGCGGTGCGGGGCTTCCTGGCGCACGGTCTGAGCCGACGGAGGATGGCTGTTTGGGAGGCTGGCGGGCGGCGCTGGGGCTCGGTGAGAAAGTGGGCGGTTGCGGGGGTGGCCGGGCTCAGATTTTTTTCAACTTCGCGGGGTCGCGCGGCGTATCATCGCGGTCTGAAAGGAGATTTTCCCATGAGCAGTTCTGTCGCTTCGGCCGAGACCTCCGCCCGCACCACCGCAGGGCAGCAGGACGCCG
>JBIKTT010000375.1:0-3456 GCA_044347925.1 Phycisphaerales bacterium | reverse complement strand
ACCGATCGCACACTACGACCCGTGGCATTGATCGCACACCATGACCCGTGGCACCGATCGTCGGTTCCTCCGACGATCGGTGGATGGTCGCTCGTATGGAGGGCGGGTGCCACGACCTGCCGCTTCGGCCGGTCGTGGATGGTCCTCAAGCCGGCTCGTCCGTCCCGTCACGCGACCGGATCCCGTGTCGCATGGCTTCACGCCGCGAACGTCGCGAACTCCCTCTTCGCCGACGAACCCGCCTCGACCGCAGCAACATTCATCTCGTCGATCCATCCACGACCAGCCGGAGGACCGACAGGCCGTGGCACCCCCGCCTTCGCGTGTTCGGAGACCGATTCCGACGAACAAGCATCATTTACCCCCCAAAGACGAAGCCAGACGTGCCACCCGCCACCCCCGCTCACTGTTCCATCACGCTCACGTCAGTCAACGGAGCCCTGCCGAGGCCTCGAAGACCGGACAGCGGCCGTACCACCCGACCACTGGTTGGAAAGAGGGTCACCTCGGAAGTTCGAGACCTTCCGTCATCTCATAACTTAAGTCGATGCGGGCCACTGACGCATCGACAGTGGTGCCAGGGCACACTATTGCAATCTCGGCCGGGCTGCTTACAACAGTTGCGATCCGAGGCGATGACTTTTGCATTGTAATGACAAATCGCAATAAATCTACTTCTATTGTTTCTACAATTGCCTTAGCATGTCGCACACGAATTATTGGCCCCACTCCCGTCAAAGGCCCTATTCCCGAGTTCGCAGTCACATCCATAGGCTTCATTGCATTTACCATTGCCAGGCTTTCACCGTCTGGGCCGATGACTGTCAGCCATGCGATCCTTGGATATTGGGCACCGAACGACTTCTTGATTTTGGCGATTGACTGCTTCTTCCACATTTCGACACCGCTTACCAGGAAGACAACTTCATAATGAAGTCCTTTGGGATAAGCAACTACAAGAGATACAATGTTCTTTCCGGCGGCCTTTCGAAGCAAGGATAAACAATCCGCTGTCGCTGACGCAGAAAGACAAATCTGAGGAGTATCATCGTTTATATCTATCACGGACATCACTCCTGGGCCAACTGTCCCGAGCGGACTGTGGGCGGGCGGCACGACTGTCTTTCTCCTCTCGGGACTGGCGGTGCTCGCTCCTCGCAAGCATCCCAGTATAACCGATGGCGGGGGCGCCACGATCCGCCGCTGTTCGGAGACCGAGTCCGACGAACTGGCCTCGCGCTGCGGCATGAGAGGGGACGCGGCCAGCGGCATTGGTCCCTGTGCCAGCAGTTCACGTTCCTGCGGCAGCAGTTTCCCTTCCTGTGCCAACAGTTTCCGTTTCTGTGCCAGCAGTTTCGATTCCTGTGCCAACAGGAATCAAGCCAAGGCCAACAGACGGCGTGTCTGTGCCAACAGGAACCAAAACTGCGCCAACAGTTTTGATTCCTGCTGGACCATTTTCCTCGGCACATCGTCCATTCTCGCGGTTACACCGGGTGATCCGTCCGCCCCCACGCCCCCCACACCCCCTCCCCCCACCACCCCCACTCCCCTGCCACCTTGGCAGCCGCCCGCCCCACCTTCCGCACCCAAGCGGCGATCTGGATCCCCTGGCGGGCAGGGGAGGCGGCCCGGGGCCTCGGGCGAGCGGTCTGGCCGGTCCTACCAGACCCAGACCGGCTGGCACAGGCTTTGCACAGTGATCGTCGAGTCTTCTTCGGAGCACACCATGGGTTCAAAGATCATCGGCATCGACCTGGGCACCACCAATTCCTGCGTCGCCATCATGGAAGGCGGGCAGCCCAAGGTCCTTATCAACACCTCCGGGTCCCGCATCACGCCGTCCGTCGTCGGCTTTACCGACAAGGGCGAGCGGCTGATCGGCCAGCCCGCCAAGCACCAGCAGGTCACCAACCCCAAGAACACCGTCTTCTCCGTGAAGCGGTTCATGGGCCGCCGCAAGTCCGAGGTCTCGGCTTCGGGCTCATCCGCCTACGGCAAGAGCGGCAACGAGGAGTCGAAGGTCCCCTACGCCATCACCGGCTCGGGCGACGACCTCGTGAAGGTCAAGGTCAACCAGGGCGAGTTCACGCCCCAGCAGGTCTCCGCTTTCATCCTGCAGGACCTCAAGAAGACGGCCGAGGACTACCTCGGCGAGAAGGTCGATCGGGCCGTGATCACCGTCCCGGCGTACTTCAACGACGCCCAGCGCCAAGCCACCAAGGACGCGGGCGAGATCGCCGGCCTCAAGGTCGAGCGCATCATCAATGAGCCCACCGCCGCCGCTCTCGCGTACGGCATGGACAAGAAGAAGAACCAGAAGATCGCGGTCTTCGACCTCGGCGGCGGCACGTTCGACGTGTCGATCCTCGACATCGGCGACGGCGTCTTCGAGGTGCTCAGCACCAACGGCGACACGCACCTGGGCGGCGACGACTGGGACCAGGCCCTCATCGACTTCATCGCGGAAGAGTTCCGCAAGAAGGAAGGGATCGACGTCCGCAAGGACGCGATGGCTCTCCAGCGTCTCAAGGAAGCCGCGGAAAAGGCCAAGATCGAGCTCTCGACCATGAATGAGACCACGGTCAACCTGCCGTTCATCACGGCGGACGCGAGCGGTCCCAAGCACCTTCAGGTCTCGATCACGCGGGCCAAGTTCGAGTCAATCACCAACGACCTCTTCGAGCGTCTCAAAGCTCCGTGCCTCAACGCGCTCAAGGACGCCAAGGTCGACACCAGCAAGATCGACGAGGTCGTGCTCGTCGGCGGCTCGACTCGCATGCCCAAAGCTCAGCAGATCGCCAAGGAGATCTTCGGCAAAGAGCCCAACAGGTCCGTCAACCCCGACGAGGTCGTCGCCATCGGCGCGGCCATCCAGGGCGGCGTGCTCGTGGGCGACGTCAAGGACATCCTCCTGCTCGACGTCACGCCCCTTTCGCTGGGCGTTGAGACCCTCGGCGGCGTGATGACCAAGCTCATCGAGCGCAACACGACCATCCCGACGAGCAAGAAGGAGACCTTCTCCACCGCCGCCGACAGCCAGACGAGCGTGCAGATCGTGGTGCTTCAGGGCGAGCGCGAGTTCGCCAAGGACAACCGCGAACTCGGCAAGTTCGACCTGTCGGGCATCCCCCCCGCCCCGCGCGGCATGCCGCAGATCGAGGTCGAATTCGCCCTCGACGCCAACGGTATCCTCACCGTCACCGCGGTGGACAAAGCCAGCGGCAAGAAAGCCGACATCAAGATCACCAACAGCGGCGGTCTTGACAAGTCCGAGATCGAGCGCATGAAGCGCGACGCCGAAGCTCACGCCAGCGAGGACAAAGCCCGTCGCGAGCTCGTCGACCTCAAGAACAAAGCCGACGCGGTGCTCATCCAGACCCGCAAAGCCCTCGAAGAGCACGGCGGCAAGGTCTCGGCCGAAGTCCGCGGCAAGGTCGAAAGCTCCATGACCAA
>JBIKTT010000374.1:0-3468 GCA_044347925.1 Phycisphaerales bacterium | reverse complement strand
TCCTTCGCATCGATCACGCCGCTTCGATCGACGTCCGTCGGCGTCTGGTTCTGAGAGTACATGTCCTCGGTGTCCACGCGGCCGTCACCGTTCACATCAAACGTCGGCCACGCCGTGGCAACCGGCGTCGAAAGCGCGTCAAGCTCCGCCACCGTCACGAACCGCTGTGCTCCCCCCACCGTCCCGCTCACGCGGATCCCCGTCGCAACAACCGGCGCGGCCAGCACCGCATCAATCCGCTGGAACGGCTTCGCCGCGTCAAGCGGCGTCACCGACGAAGTCGTGACCGGCGTCCACACGCCCGCAATGCGTGCCTCGAAAGCCACATTCTCGAACCACCCGCCCTGCTGGCCGGACACGTCAAAGTGATCGCCCTCGATCATCCGGATCGTGTGCACCACCACCGCCCGGTCGTACGTCACGCTCAGCGTGATCTGATTCCCCGGCGGAGCGGTGCTGTTCTGCGATGACGTGAAGTTCGCAAGCCCATCCGCCGGCTCACGCCCCGCCGCATCGTGCTCCAACCCGTTCGCGAGGTTCGCCGGGCTCCCGATCGCCCCCTGCCCGCCCGGGGGGCTCCCGAAGAAACTCGTCGCCCCCGTCACCGTCCCGCCCGCTCGACGCACCTGCACGTTCGCGCTCCGCGCATCATCGCTCCCCGCGTTGTTGGAGAGGTTGAACGCAAGCTGCTGCCCGCTTGGGCCCATCGCAATCGGCGGCGGCAGAAGCCACTTCCCGCGAGCCGAATCCACACGCCCACCCGCGTTCACCACCTGTCGCTCGATCGCCGGAAGCATCCGCGCCGCCATCAGCGTGAACGTGTCCTGCGCCGCCGCATCCCCCGGCAAATAGTCCGGCATCCCATCCCGCGTCCGATTGATGTCGAACCGATCCGAGAAATTCGTCCCCGGAAACTGCGCGACCATCCCCTCATACCCCAGCATGAACCCGATCAGCCCGCCCAGCGTCGCCGTCGCGTTGTCGCTATCCCAGCCGAAAAGCGTGCAGATCCGCACCGTCTTGCGATAGTCTCCCTCGCCGTAAAGCAGCCCCGCGCAAAGCCCCGCGAAGTTCACGCTGCTCTCGTACCAGTTGCGATACCGGAACCCGTTCGCCGCCGCGTTGAGGTGGTACCGCTGGTACACCGCGTCGCGCGTGCTCTCCCAGTCGTTCTTGTCCGGATTCGTGAGATAGCTCGCCAGCACGAAGTCCGCGATGTCCGCCGTCTTCGACGAGTTTGGAATGAACCGCCGCGCCTCGTCGAACATCCACCGAAGCCGGTCGCCAAGCGGTCGATCCCGCGGCGCCGTCGCCGCAAGCGAGTAAAGCACCGCGTGAAACTGCGCCGCGTGCATCGCGTACCCGTGGCTCGTCGCCCGAATCGCCGGATCCCCAAGCACCAGCGCCCGCTCGGGCATCCCCGGGCACATCAGCCCGAAAAGCTCCGTCGTCAGCTGTGCATCAATCGCCAGGCTGTCCGCGTTCGCCGTCTGCATCCCCGTCATCGGCGGCACCACTCCACGCCCCATCAGCGTCCGCGCCCGCGCGTTGCTCACCCAGATGAACCGGTTGATGTGCGCCACCCACGACTGTCGGATCTGCTCCGGTTCGAGCGCAAGCGGCGCCACCGCCGGCATTCCCACCGCCCGCATCTCATGCAGATACACGTACTCCACGTCCGTGTCGTCATCCGCAAGCCACGGATTCTGCGTCAACACGTAATCGATCAGGATCCCGTCGCGAACCTGCCCCCAGTCCGCATCCGTGAAAAACGGCGGATTGATCCGTCGCCCCTCCGTCCGCAAACCCGTCCAGTTCGCGATGCACTGCCCCAGCCACATTGCTCGAAGCCGCCCCGCATACTCCGCCCGGTCCACCAACCGGTCACCTTGCCCCAGCGCCGTCGCCGCCATGCATGCGATGACCATCAAGACCGGAAGCGAGCGTTTCATACCCCAGTATCGCACGCTAAACCCGCGCCCCGGTCGACAACTTCATCAGGATCTCAGGCATGTCCCGGTCGAACATCCCCCGCGTCATCACCCCATCCGCTCCCGCATCCCGTGCCGCCTGAAGAAGCCCACGCTCCACATGCGGCCCGAACGCGAGCACCCGGATCGGCTTCTGCTCCTGCCGCACCCGCCCGATCATCGCCATCGCTTCCTCGGGCTTGTCCAGGTCCACCACCAAAGCCACAACCTCGCAGTCCGCAAGACGGGCTTCCAGCATCTCCACCGAACGCACGGGCCTGCACGCCAGCCCCAAGGCATCCGCATGCCCCTTGATCTTGCTCGCCCACATCAAGTCCGCCGCCAGGTACAGGATCATGGCGGCAGCGTACGGACCCTCCCACCGGAATCGACGGGCTCCCTGACACCTACTCGACCAAAATCCGTACCCGACCACCCCGATTGTTCCTGAAAGCGTTCCACCCAAGCGTTTAGACTTGCCTTCCGGGGCCGGTTCGCGGCTATCATGCGGGTTCCAACGGCCCCGCACGCGCGGGGTCATCCGCGTACCTGTCAGAGGGATTCACCGAGATGAGCACCGCCGTCAAGCCGCCGAAAAACGTCCTCAAAGCGGACTACAACAGCCCCATCTTCGAGGAACTCGGGTTCCCCACGGACACCAATAACCTCTACCGCCAGACCGTCGGCACCATGCTCCACGCCGCCGAGCTCATGGGCATGCCCCACCGCATCCAGATCATCCTCGCCCAGCCCAAGAACGAGATCATGGTCCACTTCCCCGTCCTCATGGACGACGGGTCGTACAAGCTCTTCAAGGGCTACCGCGTTCAGCACAACAACGCTTCCGGCCCCTACAAGGGCGGTATCCGCTACCACTCCGACGTCCACCTCGACGACGTCAAGTCCCTCGCCTTCCTCATGACGATGAAGTGCTCCCTCTCCCGCCTTCCCTACGGCGGCGGCAAGGGCGGCGTGAAGTGCGACCCCCGCAAGCTCTCGCAGGGTGAGCTCCAGCGCGTCACCCGTCGCTTCACTGCGGCCATCGCCCACGACATCGGCCCGGATTACGACATCCCCGCCCCCGACGTCAACACCAACGCCCAGATCATGGCGTGGATGGCCGACACCTACTCCACCATCACCGAGGGTTCCGGCAAGGACGGCATGGCCGTCGTCACCGGCAAGCCCGTCGAGATCGGCGGCTCCCTCGGCCGCGAGAAAGCCACTGGCCAGGGCGTCATCGACGTCCTCCTCGAACTCCTGCCCGAGATGGGCATCACCGCCAAGGGCTGCACCTTCAGCGTCCTGGGCTTCGGCAACGTCGGATCCTGGTCCGGCAAGATCTTCCAAAGCCACGGTGCCAAGATGGTCACCGTCGCCGACCACACCGGCGCCATCCGCAACGACAAGGGCATCGACGCCAACGAACTCTCCGAGCACGTCGCCAAGACCGGCGGCGTCGCCGGCTTCAAGAACGCGACCGCCATCAGCAACGAGG
>JBIKTT010000373.1:0-3469 GCA_044347925.1 Phycisphaerales bacterium | reverse complement strand
CGGCCACGGAAGGAGCTTCCGCTGGCACGAACACCGCCCCCGCTCGTCCGAAAACCACCCACCCCCACACCCGCCCTCTCCGTGTCCCCGCGCCGCTTCACCTTGTCACCCCTCCACCTTGTCACCCTGTCACCCGCCCGCCCCCATCCCCCCTCCCGCTACCCTCCCCGGCCATGAACCTTCCGGACAACCCGCCCGCCTGGCTCCCCGTGCTCCTGCAGTTCATCTCGTCGATGGCCATCGCCTCGGGCCTCATCTTCACCGGCCTGCAGTTCCGCCACTGGCGACGCGTCGCCCACGTCGCCAACTTCACCAAGCTCGTCGAGCTGCAGATGCACCTCCGCGAGATGCGCGTCAGCGACCCCCGCCTCGCCCACGTCTACAAGCACGACGTCGAAACGGGAGCCACCGACGAGGACATCCGGTTCTACTTCTTCAACCTCATGCAGCTTTCGATCTTCGAGATCGTCTGGTTCAGCTACAAGCAGGAGCAGATCCCCGAGGAGTACTTCCTCAGCTGGGAACGCCGCATGAAGCAGGTCGCGGAGGAAGAGACCTTCCACAAGATGTTCGACAGCCCCAGGATGAAGTTCCTCCACGACGACTTCCAGGCCTATATGAAGAGCCTCGTGAGCGCCTGCCGCGTCGGGGCCCAGGGGAAGGGCGTGGGCAACGGGGGGAGCGGCGTTCAGATGGGCGGCGGTGGGGGTCAGACGGGCGGGAGCGGCGGCGGAAGGTGACCCTGCATCTGCCACTGCCTGATCGCGTCGATCGGGCTGATCAGCATGATGACGTTGAGGGTCAGGTTGTCACGCATGATGAAGAGGAGCGCAACCTCGGAAGCCGCAAAGAGGGCCAGCGTCCACTTCCACCCGATCCTGCGGGCGATGAAGAACCCCACCGCGCACGAGATCATGTCCCCGGTTGAGTTGAGGATCGTGTCCCCCTTGTACTCGAAGGACATCGTGACGCTCCGGTAGCGGTCGATGACGAACTCGGTGTTCTCGACGCCCTCCCACACCGCCGCCGCGAAGACCGTCGCGACAAAGTGCCACCGCACATCGCAA
This sequence comes from Phycisphaerales bacterium, assembly GCA_044347925.1. GTDB lineage: Bacteria > Planctomycetota > Phycisphaerae > Phycisphaerales > UBA1924 > UBA2396. The sequence continues at coordinate 2,402 of JBIKTT010000373.1, read as the reverse complement.
AGCCACGCCCGCTCCCGCCGCTTGCCGATCCTGCACATCCACCAGAAGAAGAAGGCAAAGAGCAGGCCGTGCGAGATATGCGTGATGGAGTAGGGATCCGCGAACTGCTGCGAGCACTCGCTCGACCAGACGTCCGTGTGCCAGAGCTCAACCGCCCCCGATTTCGAGATCCAGAGCCGCCCCTGAAGCCGCATGACCACCATCATCGCCGCGGCCAGCCCCGCCATGAGCAGCCCGGGGACAAGCCAGTTCCGTAGCTGCGGCATTCGTCCAAGCGGTGTCATGCTCACGAGTGTAACGAGTCTTCGGCCGCCCGCTCGTGCACCTCCCAGAAGTGCTCGAAGCTCCGGCGGAAGGAAAAGTCCTGCATCCGCTCGTGCGCCGCCGCTCCGAGCCGCGCTCGCTCGCCCGCGTCCGCTGCAAACTCGACGATCCCCCGGGCCCACGCCTCGACGTCCGTCCCCGGGATCACCCGGCCCGTCGCTCCCGGAGCGATCACCCCCTTGGGCCCCCCCTGGTCGCTCACCAGCGCGGCAAGCCCCGACGCCTGGGCTTCCATGACCGCCTGACCCAGCGTGTCCGTCATGCTCGGGAAGACGAAGAAGTCCGCCGACGCGTAGATCGCCGAAAGCTCCGCCCCGTGCCGGAACCCAAGGAACAGCGGAGAAGGCCCCGCCCGACCTCCGCTGAGCGCCCGCTTCATCTCCGCGAGGTACGGCCCGTCCCCGACGACGACAAGCTGGGCCCGGATCCCGAGATCCGCCAGCCGCTCGGCCGCCAAGGCCCACGCCCGCGTCAGAAGCGGAAGGTTCTTCTCGACCGACACCCGCCCGCACGACAGCACCCGGACAAGCCCTCGTCCTCCGCCCACTTCCCCGTCCCCCAGCCGCTCCCAGATCGACGCATCGCGGAACCGCGGGTGGAACGCGGCCGTGTCCATCCCCGCCCGGAGCGTCACGAACCGGGCCGGGTCAAGCCCCGCCGCTTCCATCCCCCGCATCGCTTCGGGGCTTCTCGCAAAGACCCGCCGGAACGGCCGGTAGAACCACGCCATCACGTCCGCGGTCAGCCGGCCCATCACCGCATCATCAAAGAGCTGCTCCACATACGCCGGAAAGTCGGTGTGGTACGTCCCAAGCAGCGGCACGCCGAGCTTCTTTGCGACCCACCGCCCCGTCAGCCCCACCGGCCCGGGCGTTGACACATGGATCGCGTCCGGCCTTGCTTCCCGCGCGACGCGGAGCATCGCAAGCGGCCTGGGCCACACGACCTCGAGGTGTTCGTACCGAGGCATCCGCATCGCCGCGACCGGAGGCACGTTCACGAAGTGGGGGGCCCGGGGGATCTCCATCCGCGTCGAGGTGATCACCGTGAGCGGCTTGCCCAGCGCCGCCCCCGCGTCCCCCGCGTTGCGGATGAACCGCGAAACCCCGTTGATGTCCCCGAGCGTGTCCGTGAAGAGGCACAGTCTCATGAGTCCCTCTCAGCTTGCCGCCGCGATGCCCCAGATCTCAAACAGCGTCAGATGCCCGTTGTGCAGCATGTGCGCCACGATCGGCGCAATCAGCGAGCCGCGCCACTCCCGCATCAGCGCCAGGCACGCTCCCATCACCGACACCTGGATCAGCCCCGTGAGGTCGTAGGGGTGGATGAACCCGAACGCGAGCGACGACACGATCACCGAGACCACAACCCCCCGCTTCGAACGCAGATACCGGTACAGCGCCCCGCGGAACAGGATCTCCTCCACGATCGGCGCGAAGACCACCGCCCCCAGCGCCCCCAGGATGACCGGGATCCAGCTCCCCGACAGCGGCGGCTGAAACGACGGGAACCCCGGGATCTCATCCGTCGCTTCCTCAAGCCCCATCGACGCTTCCACGATCCCGAAGATCACGTTGAGCGCGAAATAGACCGGGATCGTCGCCAGGTACGCCACGACCCCCATCCTGGCTTCCGTCGCGAACCCCTCGCCCATGTGAAGGCCCAGATCATCCGCCACCAGAATCCACTTCACCCCGCGCATCGCCGGCCACAGAAAGCAGAGCGGCGTCAGCCAGAGCAGAATCTCGTTGAACGCCAGAGCCACCACCGACGCCGTCCCCGTCAGCCAAAGCGTCATCACCTGCATGATGAGCAAGAACAAAAACAGCAACTGCTCCACCCCGAACGTCTCGAGATAGATCCCCGGCGGCAGCGCCGACTGCGTGAACTGGCTGTCAAAATCCCGGTTGTTCCACCGCTTGGCGATCGAGACCAGCGCCGCGATCGCCGCCATGAACATCGCCAATGACGTCAGCAGCGAAGTCAGCGAGTACGCCGCGATGTCCGCGAACCCCGACGTCGACGTCGCCCGGTGATACTCCCCGGGAGGCTGGTCATACGCCGCCGCCAGATGGCCG
>JBIKTT010000372.1:0-3474 GCA_044347925.1 Phycisphaerales bacterium | reverse complement strand
CGGCCGCCTGACAGCGGCCCGAGCCCTTCCCCATCCGCCCCCCACCACACCCCAAAGCCCCCGCTCCAGCGCTCCCCCACAACCGGCTGAAACGCTTCAGGGACCCCCCGTCCCCTATAGTTTCCAGTCCGCAAAGCACACCCCGGGAGCCCTGCCAATGACCACCCTCAACCCCGCCGCCGCCGCCAAAATCCAGCCCGCCACCGACCCCCTCCTCCTCATCGACGTCGACCACGTCCGCTTCTACTGCGGCAACGCCAAGCAAGCCGCCTACTTCTACTGCCACTGCTTCGGCTTCACCTGCGAACAGGTGTCCGACCAGACCACCGGCTCCCGCGAAGCCGCACACTACTACCTCACCCAGGGCAACATCCGCTTCATCTTGACCAGCGGCCTCACTAAGGATCACCCCGCCTCGCGCCACGTCGCCCTCTTCGGCGATGGCGTCAAAGACGTCGCCTTCACCGTCCACGACGCCGCCGCCGCTTGGAAACAAGCCATCAAAAACGGCGGCACCTCCGCCCAGGAACCCACCGAACACAAAGACGCCGACGGCACCGTCATCACCGCCGCCATCAAGACCTACGGCGAAGTCATCCACACCTTCGTCCAGCGTCCCCAGTCCGGCCCGTACCACCTCCCCAGCGTCAAGCAAGCCCACGGCACCGGCACCGGCCGCTTCATGCCCGGCTTCCAACAGACCAAGCTCTTCAAGAACCCCTGCGGCCTCAAGTACACCGACCACCTCGTCGGCAACGTCGAGCTTGGCAAGATGAACCACTGGGTGAAGTTCTACGAGGATGTCCTGGGCTTCAAGATGTTCATGTCCTTCGACGACAAGGACATCGCGACCGACTACTCGGCCCTGATGTCCAAGGTCATGGCCTCCGGCCAGGGCCTCATCAAGATGCCCATCAACGAGCCCGCCCCCGGCAAGAAGAAGTCCCAGGTGCAGGAATACCTCGACTGGCACAACAACACCCCCGGCGTCCAGCACCTGGCCCTCCGCACCGACGATGAGCTGCACTCCATCGCCGCCCTCCGCTCCCGCGGCGTCGACTTCCTCTCGATCCCCGACTCCTACTACGAGCAGTGCTGGAAGCGCATCGAACCCATGCTCGCCTCGATCGGCAAGAGCGTGAAGGAAGACCACCAGAAAGTCCGCGAGCTCGGCATCCTCGTCGACGCCGACGATGAGGGCTACCTCCTCCAGCTCTTCACCAAGCCCCTCCAGGACCGCCCCACCCTCTTCTTCGAAATCATCTGCCGCCGCGGCAGCCAAGCCTTCGGCAAAGGCAACTTCAAAGCCCTTTTCGAAGCCCTCGAACTGGAGCAGGAGAAGCGCGGGAATCTGTAATCTCATCTCAGAGGTCGGAGCCATCACATGCGGGACGCGGTCGTCGAGAGCCTTGTCATTACCGCTCTCCATACCTCGCTCAACGATCCGCCGCTCCCTCCCGAGTCGCAACTTGGGCTTGGCAAACTAGGCGTGTTCTGGCTCAACTCGCGGAGTGCTTGTGCGGCGATTTGCCTTGCGCTGTTCATTGTGTTCAGTGTGGGGATAACGGCATTGATGCTCTTTGAGGCTCGTGCATCCGCACCGACGGTTCCGATCACCTTCCAAGCAGTCGTAAAACTCCTTGCCAAGACTCTTCTTCTTGGGCTCGTGATGCCGGCAACCTGCGTCTTTCTGCCATGGGCACTTTTGAGGCTTCGCCTTCGAAGGCGCCAGATCGTCATGACTCGGTCGCTCATGAAGATCTTCGCTTCTCATCGTCCAACGCGAGCCGAATGGGCTGAGGCCAGCAAGATCATCCGCCGGGCGAAACCGACAATCCTGAACTACGGCATCGATGAACAGCTCGATTCGTACTGCGTCGAGTAGTGGCCCCGGGCATCAGTTGGGTGGCGGGTGGCACCGACTCCTCGTGCCACCGACTCCCGGTTCCTCCGGGAGTCGGCACCCCAACCACCACACACCCAACACAACTCACACACCCCAGTGTCTCAACGCCTTGCAGCCCGCAGGGCTGCCATGAAGTAGCCGGGGGCAACGCCCCCGGTGAGCGTCCACACGACCACCGTCCCCTCCCATATTCACCCGACCCTGCAAGGGTCGGATACACGCCGCCACATCGCGCGACCCGTTCACTCCCGCGCAAACACCCTCCCTGTAAACTCGACCCATGGCCCAAACCCTCACGCGCCTACTCCTCCACATCGTCTTCTCGACGAAGAACCGCGACCCATTCATCACCGAAGCCGTCGCGACCGAACTCCACAAGTACCTCGCCGGCATCGCCCGCAACCACGACTCGCCCGCTCTCGCCATCGGCGGCGTCGCCGACCACATCCACCTCCTCGTCTCCCTCTCGAAGAACATCGCGTGCGCTGACCTCCTGATGCACCTCAAACGCGACTCCTCGAAGTGGATCAAATCCAAAGGACCCGAGTTCGCCACCTTCGCGTGGCAAGAGGGCTACGGAGCCTTCACCATTGGCGAGAGCCAAGTCGATGCGATGAAGCGGTACATCGCCAACCAGGAAGACCACCACCGCACCCGCTCATTCCAAGACGAGTTCCGCGATCTGCTCGCCAAGTACGGCGTCGACTTTGACGAGAATCTCGTCTGGGGCTGATCCGACCCTTGCAGGGTCTCGACCCCGCCCGCTTCTGACCGGGGGCGTTGCCCCCGGCTACTGCCTTCGAGCCCTGCGGGCTCACAACGGCCCCGGCCGATGTGCCGCGATGCCAGTTCGAATTTCTCCCCGCACCTTCCACCCCGCGCGCACAAACCCCGCCACTCCAAAACAATCCGCTCACTTTCCTCGCAAACCGCGAAAGCCTCTCCCGCCGAGCGGATTGCTTTTGCATGACCACACGCGAACCAATCACCTCACCCTCACACGACACCCTCCTCGCCGACCTCTTCGAGCTCAACTTCCGCATCGAGGACCTCATCGCCAAGCACAGCCTCACGCCCGCCCAGTTCCTCGCTTTCGCCAAAGACCCCCTCGTCGTCGAAACCCTCGACGCCTTCGAAAGCCTCCAGCAACGCCACCAACGCATCACCGCCCGCCAACACCAAGCCGGCGCCGCCGGCCACCTCCACCAGTCCATCCTCGACGCTCCCTCCACCATCGAAACCCGCCGCGCCGCCACCGCACTCGCACGCCTCACCACCCAGATGCAAAGCCCGCGCACCCCGCGAGCCGGGGCGCGTCCCCCCGCCGAAAAACCCTCCGAATCCTCACAAAACACCCCGACTTCCGCGACCGCCCGACACCACACACCCGACCCTCACGCTTCCGAACCAAGCACGCTCCTCCTCGAACCCAAGCCCGCCCCCCGCAGATCACACCCGCCCAGCCCCCGCTGACCTTCCCGCACAGCGCATGCCGATACTCCGGCATGCTCCCCGCGCCCCCCAACCCCCACCCCCGCCTCCGAGCTTGGCTTCGCCCAAGACGCCAC
>JBIKTT010000371.1:0-3475 GCA_044347925.1 Phycisphaerales bacterium | reverse complement strand
CAGCACCCGGTTTCGTAAGCGAACACGAAGTCGTCGTAGTCGAAGAAGTCCAGGAATCCGTCCCGGTTGAAGTCGCACGTCGGCGACCCGACTTCGAATCCGGCGACGAACTCGTCGTAGTCGAAGAAGTCCAGGAACCCGTCGCGGTTGAAATCCGGGCGGCAGACGAAGGACCGGACGTACGACTCGTACGGGCCGATCGCGGCCGAAAGCGTTTCGGAACCGCCGTACGCGATCCCCGCGGCTTCCAGGATCTCGCGGTCGGTGAACATCGTGAAGCCCGTGCCCCAGCCCACGTTCAGTGCTGTCATCATGAGGTTCGCGAAAGCGCCCTGAAGCGTCGTGTGCGGGTGGGCGCCGTCGTCGACAAACCCCGCGAGCGGATCCGTGTTCGACGCCGTGTCGCGGCGCGTCACCCCGATCGTGACGCCGCCGATCACCAGCGTCTGGCGGATCGAGGCGTGCGTCCCGAGGATCGTCGTTCCCATCGCCGCGAGGTCGACGAGCACGACGTCCTGCTCATCGGCGATGCGGGCGATCCCCTGATTGACGCGGGCGACGGCGTTCGCGACCCGCTGGCGGTTGCCGGCGTTGCCGAAGAACTGGCGCGACGCGGGGACCATCCCGAAATCAAGCACGTTGCAGAGGACGACCTCGGCACCCGCTTGGCGGAGGGTCGTGACGGTGTTCTCGATGTTGGCGATGCTCGCGTTGACGTAGTTCGTGATGCGCGAAGCGGACCAAAGGTTGAAGTAGATGTTGAAGTACGCGTCGGACGTGGGGGCGAAGTCGTTGGCGCCGATGGCAACGACGACGTGCGTCACTCCTCCGGATCCGACAAGGCTTGCGACCCCGGTGTGCTGACCGGTGGTGAGAGCGTCGATGCTGTCGGCGCCGTAGCGGGCGAAGTTGGCTTGGTACCCGGTACGGCGCGGCTCGCCCCACGTTCCTCCCGGCCGGCCGGCTTCGAGAGCGGTGGGGCCCATGTCGACGTTCCGCTCCTCGACGACGAGCATCGTCCAGTTGCGGGCATAGTCGTACGTCTCTTCGGCGTACTCATCGGTCAGACTATCACCGATGGCACCGAGGAGCCCCAGGGGCTGGGCGAGAGCTTGGATCGGAGCACCGATCAAGCAGAACGTCGAGACCGCCGCGATGCCGAACCAGTTCCGCGTGTGTGTCGCCGATGTCATCGAGTGCCGCTCCGTACGAATTGAGGGACGATCCGCCGAGTCAAGCCGGATTGTAACCGACGGCATACGCAAAGCCGCTCTGTTTGTGACTCCAAAGCGTCAGATCGACGGTCGGGCGACCTTACAGAGCGTGACCGCCAACTCCATTGCCGCTTTCATGCTGCCCGGGTCGGCGACGCCCTTGCCCTGGACCCCGCTCGCGATGTCGAACGCCGTCCCGTGGTCGGGGCTGGTTCGGATGATCCGCCGGCCCTGCCACTCCAAGCCCACCGTGACGTTCACCGCCCGGTCGAACGCGAGCAGCTTCACGGGGATCAGGCCCTGATCGTGGTACATCGCGACGACGAGGTCGTACTTCCCGCGAACGGCCGCTCCGAAGACCGTGTCGCCCGGGTGCGGGCCCGAAGCGTCGATCCCAAGCTCGCGAGCGGCTTCGATCGCCGGCTTGATCACCGCGTCATCCTCGGTCCCGAGCACGCCATTCTCCCCCGCGTGCGGATTGAGGCCGCAGACCGCGACGCGCGGTTTCGCAAAGCCAAGGTCCAGGCACGATTGATGCCCGAGCTTGATCGCTTGCGTCACGCGGCCGATCGTGAGCATCCCCGGCACGCGCGAAAGCGGGACGTGCACCGTCGCGAGCATCACGTTGAGCGCGGGGCCGCCTGTGGCCACGGGCGGAGCGTGGAAGAACATCCCGAACTCGCCGTCGGCGATGCCGAATCCCGCGGCGAGCATCTCCGTGTGTCCCGGAAACTCTCCGTGCCCCGCGAGTTTCCAAGCTTCCTTGCTGATGGGCCCGGTGACGATCGCGTCGACGTGGAGCGGATGCTCGGGAGGAAGTTTGGCCATCGCGATGGCATCGGCGACGCAGAGGAACGACGCGCGGCCGGACTTGGCGTCGGGCTTGGTGGGCGGCTTGTGCGCGATCTCGTGGTAGGCTTCGCGGGTGGTGAAGCTGTCGCGGAGGACGGTGACGCCCGGTTGCGGCGTCCGGGCGCCGCCCGAGTCGCCGGGCCAGTCGCTTACCCACTTTTCGGTCGCGGCGACCGGCGACCCCGAGAGCCGCAAAGCGGTTTGCCACGCGTTCGCCGGGCCGACGATCCGCCAATCGGCCCGCTTGGCGAGCCCGGGTTCCGCGAGCGCTTTTGCGATCACTTCGGGCCCGATCCCGCCCGGATCGCCCATGGTGACCGCGATGCGAGGCAGGAAAGCGGGCTCAGGCATGGCGGATCATATGAACGGCGGCACAACCCACCGCGAACCGATCCCGACTCTGGTCGCCCCCCGGGCTTGGGCGGGGTTCCGCTTCGTGTTGGCCGCGTCGGGGCTCCCCCCTATACTTCCAGTTCCCGACGAAACGGAGGTTTCGGCCCGTCGGGGGTCTCAAACAGCGGCCGACCTCACGATCCGAGAAGCATTTATGTCCACCAATTCCCCCGAGTCCGCCACGAACGACCTGAACGCCGAGATGGAAGCCGCCATGAATCAGGCGATGAAGGCTCCCGTCCCTGCCAACAAGGCTTCCGGGTCCGCCGCCGCTTCCGGCGCGGGTCCCAAGCCCGGCATCCGCGGCCCGCGGGTGGTTCAGGCCGGCCGCGAACACCGCACCGGCACCGTCGTCTCCGTCGGCGCCTCGGATATCTTCGTGGAGTTTGGCCCCAAGGAACTCGGCATCGTTCCCCGCCTCCAGTACAAGGACGACGAGCTTCCCAAGGTCGGCGACCAGATCGGCGTCGTCATCGACAAGTTCGAGGCTTCCGAAAGCCTCTTCGTCTGCTCCAAGCCCGGCTCGGTTCAGAAAGCCGACTGGGAGCTCCTCGAAGCCGGTCAGGTCGTCGAAGCCAAGGTCACCGGCGTCAGCAAGGGTGGCCTCGAGCTCGAGATCGCCAACCACCGCGCCTTCATGCCCGCCAGCCAGGTCTCCGTCGAGCGCATCCCCGACCTCTCCATCTTCGTCGGCGAGCGCCTCAAGTGCGAGATCGTCCGCGTCGAGCGCATGGGCTCGGGCAACATCGTCCTCTCCCGCCGCAACGTCCTCGAGCGCGACCGCAAGGAGCAGGCCGAGGTCATGAAGACCAAGCTCAAAGAGGGCGACACCCTCGAGGGCACCGTCCGCAAGATCATGCCCTTCGGCGTCTTCGTCGACCTCGGCGGTATCGACGGCCTCGTCCACATCTCCGACATCACCTACGACCGGATCGGCTACGGCGAGAAAGCCATCGAGAAGTTCGTCAAGGAAGGCCAGAAGGTCACCGTCCGCGTCCTCAAGATCGACTGGGACA
>JBIKTT010000370.1:0-3480 GCA_044347925.1 Phycisphaerales bacterium | reverse complement strand
TTCCGGATGTGACCCGGATCATCAACCGGCTTGTGCGTGACGGCTTGGCCACGCGGCTGCGGTCCGCCGAGGATCGCCGGGTGGTACGCGTCGCGATCACGACGACCGGGCTTGAGCGCTTGTCGAAGCTTGACGAGGAGGTGCTCGCGCTGCACCGCCGCCAGCTGGGCCATCTGCCGCAAGCGGACCTCGAAGCTCTGTGCCGGCTTCTCGAGACCGCCCGCTACCGACCCGTCTCGTACCGGGACAAATCAGCCGAGTCGGGCGATTCAAACCCTGGCGAGGACGCTTGACCGCTCGCGCCACAGCTTGTCCACCAGCGCCGTGACCGGGCTGGCTTCGGGCAGTTCCTGGGCGCACGCAACAAGCAGGTCGATCAGCCCGTCGTAGTCATCCAAACTCACGAACTCGCAGCCGATTGTGGCGGGCTCGGTGTTGGTCTTGGCTTGCACAGCCGTGAGATCGGCCATGTTGTGGTAGTTGCCCAGCGCGAGGCAGACGCAGGTGGCTTCGTACCCGGCTTCGCAGAAGACGGAAGCTTCGCAGGCACCGCCCGCCATGAGCTTGCGCTGCCACTTCCACGCCGGCTTTCCGTCCTTGACCGACTGCGTCGCGAGGTCCTCGGCCCGCTTGGCGATCGCCGCGGTCAGGCTTGGCGAGAACACGCTCAGCCTGTCGCCCACGCGGACCACCGGGCCGCCGCCGATGGGGCTTTCGGGGAACGAGCGGCTGTTTTCCAGCGCAATGATGCGGGCATCCCGCGGCACGGTCTTCTCTTTCACCGCCGCGATGGCACCGACGAAGCCGATCTCCTCCGCCCGCGTGAAGAGGACCCGCACCGGCTGATTGGCGACCTGAAACCCGCGCCACACATCAAACGCCGAGAGCGCCGCGGCCACCGCCGAAAGGTCATCGCACGCGTCCGTGTGGATGCAACCATCGATCTCCGACGCCGGGGGCAGCGCCCAGCGGCCGATGTCGCCCGGCACGATGCCGTCCGCCGGCTCGCCGAGTTTCACCCGCCAGAGGTTCCCGTACGCGTTCTCGCCGCATTTCTCCGCGACGCGGCCGAGATGCGGCTTGTTCTCATGATCGAGGACCTCGACCGTGGCTTGCTCGAAGTACGCATCCATGACCCCGCCGCGGAAGGACATCTCAAGCTCGCCGGGGCCCACAACCCGCTCGACCACGAACGCCGGGTGATCCAGGTGCGCCGTGAAGTAAAGCGGACGACCGCCGGGCTCGTGCGTGCGGGCAAGGGTGATGTTGCCGACCGCGTCCCGCGTCAGCGTGATGTCCGGCCGTTCAGCCGCCCACCGCTCGATCCAGCGTTCCACGCGATCCTCTCGCCCGGCGGCGGTGGGGATCTGCGTGATCTCGAAAAGCCAGCGTCGGTGCGACGCGCGAGTTTCCGTTGCAATCGCCATGCTGCGATTATACCGAACCGCCCACAAACGCCCATCCGTTCGGGCCAAGCCGTGCGGTTTCATGAACTCGGGCTGAGATTCCGCTTACTCCGGGGCTTGGCTGACGTTCATCCACGGCGGCAGAATCAGCCTTGGACACCCTGATCCATGTCGATCCGCAGCCGTTCGAGCGCGGGGTGCCGTGATTCCTTCTTCTCGCGAAGACGCTCGATCACCAAGCCGGGCACCATCGCGCGGAGCGCCGACATGTCCGACCCCATCGCCGTTACCTGCTTGATGAGACTGGAGCTGGTGTACGCGAAACTCTGGCCGGCGACCACGAACGCCGTCTCAAGCCCCGCGACCTCGCGGTTTGTCACCGCTTGCTGGATCTCGTACTGCAGATCCGACAGATTGCGAACGCCGCGGAGAAGCCCCGCCGCGTTGACCGACCGGGCGAAATCGACCGTCAGGCCGGCGAAACTCCGCACGGTCACTTTCGCGCCCTCGGGCTCGCGGGCCAGAAGCTCATCGACGAGGGCTTTGGCCATCTCGACCCGCTCTTCGGCGGAAAAGAGCTGGTCCTTCGCCGGGTTGCGGCCCACCGCGACGATCAACTCGTCGAACAGGCGTCGCCCGCGCTGGATCACATCGAGATGTCCGAACGTGATGGGGTCAAACGACCCGGGATAGAGAGCAAGGTGCTTGCGTGTGGCCATCAGCCGAGTGTATCCGGCGACGGTCTTTTCGTGCACGGCAGCGCAGGAAGATCGGACGAGCGGCTCTCTGAGACGGATTCCTCCCCGGAGGATTCGCCCGGGGTCGCGAGGAGGCATCAATGGACAATCTGAAATGCGTTTTGGGCCGCGTCTTGGCGATCTCGCCATTGGCTTTTTTGGCATGCGCCGCCCGTGGGCAGTGCCCCCTCGAAGAGGTCGTGCTTCAGACCCCGACCGCGTCGTTCACGCAGGACTGCGGCGGGTACACGCCGGCGGGTGCCATCGACACAAACCCCGCGACCGCGTGGGCTTTGGGTCGTTGCAGCGGCGGCGGGGATACCTCGCGGTCGGAGACGCTGGTGTTCGAGACACGCGACGATTTCGGCGGGCCGGGGCTGACCAGGCTTGTTGTGGATCTCTTCTCGGGGGGTGCGTTCTCGGGGACGAACCTGAGCGCCGGACGCCTGCTGATCTCGTACACCCAGGCGAACCGCGACACCTTTGCGAACGGGCTTGCGGCGGGCGGTCAACTCGGCGCGGAGTGGACGCCGCTGGTGCCGACGATCGTGCTGGCGTCGCGGGCGAACGCTTCGGGCGTGACGCAGCCGGCCAACGCTCAGCTTGATCCGACGGCGACGATCGGGCCCGACGGCACGGTCCTGATTGGCGGTCCGAGTCCCGAGTTTGCGAACTACACGATCATCGCGACGGTGCCTTCCGGCGTCGTGCGCGGGCTTCGGTTTGACTTCATCGACTCCAACGGGACGTCGACGGCCCCGGACGGCGGGCTTCCGACGGGCGGGCCGGGCCGTCACGCGAACGGCAACATGCTGCTTCGGACGGTCGCGGTGCGTCAGTCGCGCCCGCTTTCGATTCTGATCCATCCGGAGAGCGGCCGTGTGTGCTCGACGCGGCCGTGGCAGCTTTCGGTGACGGCGGACGGGCGCGGGCCGCTGACGTATCAGTGGTATCGCGACGGAGCGGTGGTCGAGGGCGCGACGACGGCGTTCTACGTGACGTCGGTGCCGGGCCGCTACAACGTTCGGGTGCAGTCGTCCTGCGACTTCGCGGTGAGCGAGGACGCGGTGCTTGAAGTGTGCCTTGCGGACGTGAACTGCGACCAGTTCGTGGATTTCTTTGACTACAACGAGTTCGTCGAGCTGTATCAGCTTGGTGATATGCGATCGGACGCCAACCGCGACGGGTTCATCGATTTCTTCGACTATCTTGAGTACACGACGGCGTACCAGGAAGGCTGCCGGTTCTAAGCAAAGCCATCGCGCCAAAGAAAGAGACCCCGGAGGCGGCCTCCGGGGTCTTTTGCTGGACTGAGGTAGTGGTGTCGATCAACGCTT
>JBIKTT010000369.1:0-3487 GCA_044347925.1 Phycisphaerales bacterium | reverse complement strand
TGATGACGCGGGCACCCCAGAGCTTGTCGTGAGCGAGGGGGCCGATCCAGAGCAGGGCGAGGGTCATGCCGCAGGAGAGCTGAAAGCCCAGGGACCAGAGGTCCATCGGCCTCCAGATGAGCAAGCCGATGCACGTCCACAGGAGGAGCGTCGCTTGGTCATAGCGACGGGAAGCGATCTCGGCGAGGATGATGACCAGCGCGAGAACGCCCGCTCGCAGCACCGGGGCTTGCGCGGGCACGAGCAGGAGGTACGCAAAGATCGGGAGGGCGAGAAGCGCCGTCTGCCATCGGCCGCGTTCGCCGAGCAAGCGGACGAGGAACGAGACGAAGAGAGCCATGGCGGAGACGTGGAACCCCGAGATCGAGAGGATGTGGACGATGCCCAGGCGTGAGAAGATCGCGGTGGCTTCGTCGAGGCCGGGATCGCTTTCGCCGAGGATGAGAGCTTTCACGAGGGCCCGCGATTCGCCCTCGGGAGTCGCGGCGTCGAGAGCACGCGAAGCACGCTCGCGGAACATCGCGAGGAATCGGCGGGATGCGGCGGCGGCGTGGTCGGACCAGGAGTCGTGCCGCGCGGGGAGGATGAGCGACGTGCTTGTGAGCGAGAGCGAGCCGACGCGGCCTGCTTGTCGCGCGAGGCGGACGCGATCGGGCTGTCCGGGGTTGAGCGCGGGGGTGACCGGCGTGTAGATGCCGGTGAGCTTGACGGGCTGGCCGTGGCCGAGGTCCATGTCCGGCGGCTTGTCAGTCTCGATCCACACCGAGATCTCGCCGTGTGCTCGCACCGGCCCCTCGGACGTCTCGAGCGAGCTGACCCGGGCGATCATGCGGAGCCGCGGGGACTGCGACGGAGCGAAGCGAGAAAGCACGCCGGGCGCGGGATCCGCGAAGCGCGGAGGTTCGGTGATCGTGGCGTGAACGGTGATCAGCGTCGGGTGATCGGGTGCGCGGCTTGCTTGCTTGAGGATGGTGTTCAGCGCGAGCGGATCGGGCGAATCGATGCGGTGATTGAACCACCCCGCCGCGAGGAAAGCGGCGGCGAAGGCGCACGCGAGCAGCGAACCGCGTCCGCGAAGGAGCGCCGCCGCGAGGACGGCCATGCTCGCGCCCGCCCACCACCACCACGCCGGCACCGCGAGAGCGGAAGCGAGGAGCGTGCCGCAGATCCATGCGAGCACCGCCGCCAGCGCGCGACGCCGCGCCGCGAGACTCGGCGGGAGCGAGACAGCGGGCCGCTCGGGATGGCTTGAACCCTCGCGCAATGCCTACAGGCTGACACGCGGCGGACTCGGCGTCAAGCGGGGGGTGAACGTGGCACAGATCTGTGCGGCGGCGCGTGAAAACCCCGGGTCAGGCCCGGGGTTTGTGGAAGGTTGCGTGATGTCGGACGGTGCGGTCAGTTGCCGGCGGCGGCGATGATGTCGTCGAACCCTTCGCGGAGGTCGGCCGCTTGGTTGCCGCCGGAATTGTTCTGGAGCGGCTGGTTGTCGACGCCCTTGAAGTTGAGACCGAAGTAGAGGATGCCGTTCGCGCTCTTGCCGCCGCGCTCGCTGCGGCCCAGGTACGTGCCGTTGGAGCCCGCGGACTGGACGATCAGCGTGCCGCGGCCCTGCGTGGGGAGCATGTTGGTGTAGTTCGCCGTGGCGTCCTGCGAGCGGAGGCTTGAGGGCTTCCTGCCGAGCTGCGTCGCGTTGACGAAGCAGGAGTTCTGGTTCACGTAGAAGCGGGCGTACCCGTTGTTGCCCTGCGGGGAGATGCGGGCGAAGTCGTCGATGTTCTCGACGGGGAACGCGGACTGTTCATCGAGGGACCAGACGAGCAGGGGCTGGCCCCACGCGTCGACGATGTCCTTGAGCTGGCGGTCGTCCTCGGTCGCGCCGGCGTGGCCGGAGCCGCCGGGATCAAGCACCATCTGCTGCGTGCCGCGGATCTGGGCTTTGTAGTTCGTGCCGGTGGGCGTGAAATAGCCGCCGGACTTGCCGGTGCCGAGCTGGTCGGGGTCGACCCACACCTCGCGGCTGGCCATGGGGCCAACCTGGATGTAGTTCGCGGCGTTGCCGGGACGCGTCGTCGAGACCGACGAGGGGCTGCCGAGCAGGTCGAGCATCATGTTCTCAGCGCCGCTGAGGCCGCGGTTGCCGTTCTCGACCGAGCCCATCTCGCGGGGCGTGAAGTACCCCGGCATGCGGCGCTGGTCATTGCGGAACTGGGAAGCCGCGCCGGTCAACTGCGTCACCAGGTTGCTCGTCGCCGTCTTGCGGGCGATGTCGCGTGTCGCGCCAAGCGCCGGAAGCACGATGGCGATGATCAACGCGATGATGGCGATAACCACCAGAAGCTCGATCAGCGAGAAACCTCGGGACTGCGAACGGGCGTGTGCCATGTCATGAACTCCTCGATCAAACCTTCAGACCCACCTCAAAACCCAAGCCCCCATCCCTCGACCTTCCAACCAGACCACCCGAGCTGTCACCTCATCGGTTTCCGCGGAGCGTGGACATGGAACAAAGCCGGTGCGAGAGATCGACGCGACGAGAAACGCTCGAACGAGCGCTCTCCAGCAACCATAGTCAGCCTGAGACACCCGCCCCCGGCCTGACCCAGCCGCACCCCCGGCCCGTGAATCCACGGTCCGAGCGCCGGCTTGTGTCCTATTCGTTCTACGGCCGGACGGGTTCCCGTCAAGTCCGAAGCACAGCCGGAATCAGGACCCTATCATCAACCGAATGGGCAAAGCCCCGGCGCGGGCCGGAGACGGAGGTGCTTGGTGCGAACCGCGGTCTACTTTGATGGGCGATGCCCGTGGTGCCGTCGCGGCGTGCGGGTGCTGGCGTGGCTGGATTGGCTGGGGCGGCTGGAGCTTGCGGACCTGACGCAGCGGAGCGATGAAGAGCTTCCGGTTTCGCGGGACTCGGCGATGAAGGGGATCCCGGTTAGGACCTCGAGCGGGGAGAAGCTCGCCGGGTGGCCTGGGATGCGGGCGGCCCTGCTGGAGACACCGCTTGGCGTGGTGCCGGCACTGGTGCTTGGCATGCCAGGGCTTTCATGGGTGGCGCGAGCGGCGTACGACGCGATAGCGGCGGCGCGGCCGCGTGATGCGGCGTGCGGCTTGGCGGTGGTTCCGCCGTTTGGATCGCGCGGCGGTGGCGATGCGGGGAGCGGAGGTACGATGCCCGCGTGACGCCCGCACTGATTCAATTGAAGTCGGACTCGCCGGTGGCGGTGCGGGAAGCGGCGGAGCGCGCGGCGGCTGTGCTTCGAAGCGGCGGGCTTGTGGTGATCCCCACGGAGACGCTTTACGGCGTCGCGGCGCTGGCGAGCGATGCGGGGGCGCTGTCGCGATTGGTCGCGTTTTCGGGCCGGAAAGCGGACGAGAGTTCGACATGGCACGCGGGGAGTGCGAGCGAGGTGGTGGACAAACTCCGCTGGCCGCTTCACCGACGGGCGGTGGAGAGGCTTGCGCCCGGGCCGGTGCGGTTTGGGAT
>JBIKTT010000368.1:0-3489 GCA_044347925.1 Phycisphaerales bacterium | reverse complement strand
AGATCCCCGGGCATCAGCCACACGAAAGCCGCGAAGGCGGCGGACGCGAGCAAAGCGAGCCAAAGCATGATGGTGAGCGAGCGGCTTGGCGGTTGGTTCACCCCTCGCGTACGCGACTGAGGGAGCGGGGTTCGCCGGATCCCTTGCCCGCCGAAACGGTGTTTCACCGACGGCGAGCGGGATTCGCGTGCGGACGGTCCGAGATTCGGTCGGGAGCACGGAGATTCCGTTAGAATGGAGCGGTGACGACCTCCCCGGCAACAACCAGCGGCGCGGCATCGGCGGGAACGCTCGCGAGGCGCGCGTTCCTGGGCTCGTTGGCGGCGGGCGCGGCGGCTTTCGCGGTGTTCGGGCCGCGCGGCGTGGGCGAGAAGACCACGGGCCGGATCGTGCTTGATTACTGGGAGAAGTGGGCCGGGCACGAAGGCAAGACGATGCAGACGATCGTGGACCGGTTCAACGAGAGCCAGTCGCGGATCTTCGTGCGGTACCTGGTGACGGCGGGGGTGGATGAGAAGGGGATGGTGGCGATCGCGGGCGGTTCGCCGCCGGACCTTCTGGGGCTTTACGCATACAACATTCCGCTTTTCGCGGAGCGCGGGGCGATTCTGCCGCTCGAGGAGTATGGCGAGAGCCTCTCGGCGTCGCGGTACGCGGCGGGGCTTCGGACGTTCGTGAAGCATCCGGGGAAGGACGGCTCGCCGAAGACGTGGGGCGTGATTTCGGCGGCGGGCACGCTCGCGATGTACTACAACAAGCGGCGGCTTGCGGAAGCGGGGCTTTCCGGGCCGCCGATGGTGATGGAGGAGTTCGACGACTGCAATCGCAAGCTCACGGAGTTCGACGGTTCGGGCGATGTGGTGCGCGGCGGCTTCATCCACTCGGAGCCGGGTTGGTGGAGCTGGATCTGGTCGCAGCCCTTTGGCGGAAGGCTTTGGGATCCGTCGACGGGGAAGAGCTCGCTGACGGAGGACGCCACGGTCCGCGGGTACGACTGGGTGCGTTCGACAGCGGCGATGTACGACCCTGCGAAGAACGGCGCGTTCTCGCGGTTCCGGGCGCGGTTTGGCAACTATGACGCACCGACGAACGCCTTTCTCACCGGCCAGCTCGCGATGATCGTCCAGGGGCCGTGGCTTGCGAACGTGATCGAAGCCCACCATGACCGTGCGGCGCGGGCGGCCGGCAAGCCCGAGCTTGACTACGGCGTCGTGCCGGTGCCCGCGATCGCGGGCCTCCGCGATGACGCGAACCCGATCGGCGCCGCCGAAGCCGACGTCGTGGTCATCCCGCGCGGCGTCAAACATCCCGACGCGTGCGTGGAGTTCCTCCGTTTCTGCCAGAAGCAGGAAAACCTCGAAGAACTCGCCCGGCAGCACTTCAAAGGCTCTCCCCTCGCCACCTCGAGCGAGTCCTTTCTCGCGACGCATCCGAACAAGGGCATCGCGACCTTTGACACGATCGCGAAGAGCCCGCGAGCGTTCGTCACGCCGCGGACGCGCGTCTGGCCGGAGATCAAACGCGAGATGGACGCGGCGATGGACGACCTGTACCGCGGCGAGAAGACCGCGGCGGTCCTCGGCAAGGTCGACGCACGCGTGCAGGGCATTCTCGACCGGCACAAAGCCCAGCGGGCGCGGCGCGGGATCGCGGCCGGTGCCCACACCCCCCACACCCTCCCCACCGTCTGGCGGACTGGCGGTCGTCATGCGTGACCGCAAGGAGAACGCGGCGGGCTGGCTTTGGGTCTCCCCGTGGGTGATCGGGTTCGCGGCGTTCATGCTGCTCCCGGCGGCGATGAGCTTGTACCACTCGTTCACCGAGTACCCGATGCTGGAAGCCCCGGTGTGGGTCGGGTTCGAGAACTACACGCGGATGCTGACGGATTCGCGGTTCTGGCAAGCGGTGTGGAACACGGCGTGGTACGCGGTGGTCACGATCCCGCTGGCGACCGTTCTCGCTCTCGTGCTCGCCGCGATGCTCGCCAAGCGGACGAAAGCGGTCGGGTTCTTTCAAGCGGCGATCTTTCTGCCGACGCTGGTTCCGATGATCGCGACGGCGATGGTGTGGATGTGGCTCTTCAACGCCGAGTACGGCCTGATTAACAGGGTCCTCGGGCTCGTTCATCTGCCCAAGCCGTCGTGGCTGAACGAGACGGTGCCCGCGGCGGCGGCGTTGGTCCTCATCGCCCTCTGGGGCGTGGGGCAGCAGGTCCTGATCTACGTCGCCGCCCTCAAGGACGTGCCCGAGCAGTACTACGAAGCGGCCGACATCGACGGAATGGGGCCGCTCCGCAAGTTCTGGCACGTCACGCTTCCGATGATTTCGCCGGTGATCCTCTTCAACGTGATCACGCTCGCGATCGGCACGCTTCAGGTCTTCGTGATCCCGCTCGCGCTCTTCCAGAAGAACGCGGGCGGGCCCAACGGGGTCGCGAATTTCTACACGGGGTACCTGTACAACAAAGCGTTCGTCGACGGGGAGATGGGTTTCGCTTCGGCACTCGCGTGGGTCCAGCTTCTGGTGGTTCTGGCGTTGACGGGTCTGATGTTCATGGTCAGCAGGCGCACGGTGCACTACCGCGGCGCTTGATGGAGAAGGTTCGGTCGCATGGCTCGTGTTCGGTCATCCTCGCTCCTCTCGTACGCCGCGCTGTCGCTGGCGTCGCTGCTCTTTCTGCTGCCGCTGGTCTGGATGCTGATCACGAGCTTCAAGCCCGAGTCGCAAGCGACGGACGGCACGCTTTCGATCTTTCCACAGGCGTCCCCGGGCGAAACGTCCGGCGTGGGGAACTACGCGGCGGTGTGGAACGATCCGTCGGTGACGTTCCCGATCTACCTGCGGAACACGCTGATCGTGGCATCGCTGAGCGTCGTGGGGATGTGCCTGTCGAGCGCGATCGTGGCGTACGGGTTCTCGCGGATCCAGTGGCGCGGGCGGACGTGGATGTTCGCGTTGATGCTGGCGACGATGATGATCCCGTTCCCGGTGATCATGGGGCCGCTTTACATCATCTTCTCGAACCTGGGCTGGATCGGGACGCTCAAGCCGCTTTGGGTGCCGGCGTGGTTCGGCGGGGCGTTCAATATCTTCCTACTGCGGCAGTTCTACATGCAGATCCCGCGCGAGCTTGACGAAGCGGCGACGATCGACGGCTGCGGGCACTGGGGCATCTTCTGGCGGGTGATCCTGCCGCTTTCAACGCCCGCCCTCGCGGTCGTCGCGCTGTTCCACTTCATGTACGTGTGGAACGATTTCCTCGCGCCGCTCATCTTCCTGACGCACCGGGACCAATTCACGCTGGCGCTGGGCTTGCAGCTTTACCAGAGCAAAGCCGGAAACACGCCGTGGAACCTGCTGATGGCGGCGAGCGTGCTGGTGACGGCGCCCGTGCTGCTGCTTTTCATGCTGACGCAGCGGACGCTGGTTTCCGGCATCTCGGCGGGCGGAGTGAAGGAATAGGCGGAGACGCGTGGATCAGCAGCCGGC
>JBIKTT010000367.1:0-3492 GCA_044347925.1 Phycisphaerales bacterium | reverse complement strand
CGGTGCTCGCGTACGGCACGGGCATCATCAAGAACCCGGTGGACGGCGAGCGGTTCCTGTCGATCGACCCGCTGAAGGCGATCGAAGCCTCGGGCGTCTACAAGGACGAGAAGATCGTGATCGCGCCGATCAAAGCCGATCCGACCGGAAGCAAGACGGCGGGGCTCGAAACCGACCCCCTGCTTTCCAAGGACATCCGGTTCCTGTTTGAGCCCAACTCGTCGACGCTCGACATGGCGGCGAAAGCCAATCTCGACAACCTGGATTCGATCCGCAAGCTGCTTCAGGTGTCGCCGGGGTCGTTCGTGGTGCTTCGCGGACACGTCGACAACACCAAGATGGACGAGTATCGGGCCGCCGGGGGCGAAGGGCTCGTGCGGAAGAAAGCTCTCGAAGCGATGGAGCTTTCCAAGAACCGAGCGGCGGAGGTCCGCAAGGTGCTGATGGAGAAGTACCAGATCGACCCCAAGCGGATCGAGACGATCGGCCGCGGCTGGGAAGAGCCGGCGGGCTCGGACATGAACAAGAACCGTCGCGTCGAGGTGTACTGGTTCACGCTGGAGTGATGGGATCGGGTGTGCCACAACGTGCCCCACGCGCAAGCGTGGGGTCCTTTTTGTGGCTGGCGAAACGAAAACCCCACGCTTGCGCGTGGGGCACGTTCATTCGTGTGATTGATCGATCAGGCCGTCCGGAGGCGGCCGCCGCCGCTTCGGGTCTGGTCCATGTAGCGCTGCAGGTTGGGGCCGGGGCAGGCGCTCTTGCCGAGCTCGCGGTGGGTGTACACGCGGCCGACGGGGATGTTGTAGCGCTTCATCTGCTGGCTGAGGAAGCTGTCGAGGGAGTTGAGCTGCGAGGTCGTGGGCCGCTGGCGGGTGAAATCACCCAGGAGCATGATGCCCAGGTTGTGCTCGTTGCGGTCGGCGACGTGGGCGCCCTGCCACTTGGTCGAACGCCCTTCCCACACGCGGCCCTGAGGGTCGATGACGTAGTGGTAGCCGATGTCGGCGAAGGGTTCGGGGCGGCGGTTGACGTGGTCGTTGCGGATGCTCGCCAAGCGACGCTTGACGTCGTCGGCGGTGCGGAGGTCGGAACTGTCGATGGCGGCGTGGTGGACGGTCATCCGGTTGACGCCGTTCATCGCGTTGCAGCGCGAGGTGATGACCGCGGAGGTCGTCCACGCGGAACGCGGGATGATGCCGGTGACGGCCGCGCTCGGCTCGGGAGCCGGGGAGGGGGACGGTTGCGGGGGGAGCGGGGAGATCGCGATGGAGGAGCGCGAGGGTTTGGCGAGCCCTTCGTCAAAGCGCGGGCCAAGGGCCGTGCCGCCACCGCCGCCCGCGCAGCCGCCAAGGCCGCTGAGGGCCGCGCCGACACCGCCCAGCAGACCAAGCTGCAGCATCGTGCGACGGTCGACTTCGAAGGACGCGACTTCCAAGCTACGGCTCTTCATGAGGCGGGATCCTACACCCGTCGGACCGCGGCACGCTCGGTGCGCAAGGTCACCCCGGGGCCTTTCTTATCGTCCGTCGAGGGTCGTGTTCTGCACAGATGCGAACGGAACCGAGGGAAGGGCGTTCCCCTCGGACGGATGGCTCGATTCGCCGCCTGTCGTAGGGCGTTCGGGGTGGCGGGAAGCCTTCCGGGCCGGCAAGACCGGCGTCGGGTTCGAGGATCAGTCCAGCTCGATGACGTCCCCCCACTTTGGAAGCTTGGCTTGGGTGCTGAACCGGTCCTGGATGCTCTTGGCGAGGGCCTGGCGGGGGGTGGTTTCGCCGTGCGTCAGGATGAAGCGGGGCTGGGCGTTTCCGGCGGGCTTGATCGCGTCCGCCCAGTCGAGGAGTTCGGACCGTCCGCCGTGGGCGGAGAAGCCGTTGAGGGTGTGGACCTTGGCCCGGACGACGACGGTCGTGCCCATGATCCGGACGGCGTCGGCCCCTTCGACCAAGCGGCGGCCGATGGTGTTGGCGGCTTGGAACCCGACGATGAGGATGTGGACGCCCTTCCGCCAGAGGTTGTGCTTGAGGTGGTGGAGGATGCGGCCGCCGGTGCACATGCCGCTTGGAGCGATGATGACGCCGGCACCGAAGCTGCCGTTGAGGCGGCGGCTTTCGTCCGAGCTTTCGATGATCTCAAGGCCTTCGAGGTCGAAGATCCCGTGTCCGGGGCGAGTGGCGGAGGTGGCTTCCTGGTCGTAAAGCTCTTGGTGCTGGCGGTAGACCTGGAACGCTTTGGCGGCCATGGGGCTGTCGACGTAGACGGGGAAGACGGGGACACGCTCGGTGTGGCGCATTTTGTGGAGGTGGTAGATGAGCTGTTGGCAGCGGCCGACGGCGAAGGCAGGCACGATGACCTTTTCCTTGTCCCAGACGGCTTCCTTGACGAGGCTTGTGAACTGGTCGACCGTTTCGTCCATGGAGCGGTGGTCGCGGTCGCCGTAGGTGGACTCCATGACGATGTGGTCGGCGCGGGGCGGAGCTTGCGGGTCGCGGAGGATCGCCGAGCCCTTGTGGCCGATGTCGCCGGACATGACGAGGACGGTCGTCTTGCCCTTCTCGGTGACGGTGATCTCAATCGACGCCGAGCCGAGCATGTGGCCGGCGTCGAACCAGCGGGCGCGGACCCCCGGAGCGACGTCGACGGAATTGCCGTACCTCACCGGCTTGAAGAGCGTGAGCACGCGCTCGGCGTCCTCGACGGTGTAGAGCGGTGAGATCGCGGGACGGCCCTCCTGCGCGAGGCGGCGGTTGATGCGCTCCGCGTCGCTCACCTGAAGCCGGGCCGAATCGCGGAGCATGATCCCCGCGAGGTCGCACGTCGCTTCCGTCGCGTAGATCGGGCCGCCGAAAGCCATGCCCGGGAGGAGCGGCATGCGGCCGACGTGGTCGATGTGCGCGTGGGTGAGGAGCACACAATTGAGGCTCGAACCGGGGAAGGGGAGCGGGTGGAAATTGCGCTGGTACTCCTCGCGGCCGCCCTGGTGCATGCCGAAGTCGATCAGCACGCGGGCACGGTCGGTTTGGAGCAGGTAGCAGGATCCGGTAACTTCTCCCGCGGCCCCGTAAAAGGTCAGATTCATGGAGGCAGTGTAATCGCAACGCCCGCGAACCGCGCAGGGGCTCGACGCGGGCGTGCGAATCCGATAGACTCCGCTCATGAACGCCGCCGGCCATCCAAGTTCGCGCCAAGACGGAAGCGCTGCGCCGGCGCACGTCGCGGGTGTCGTGCTGGGGCCGGGGATCGCCGTGCCGCAGGATCGCCTTGAGTTCACCTTCGTGTCGAGCTCGGGGCCCGGCGGGCAGAACGTCAACAAGCGTGCGACCAAGTGCCAGCTTCGCGTGCGCGTGGCGGATCTGGGCCTTTCTCACGAGCAGACCGAGCGTCTGACCGCGATGGCCGGGTCGCTGATCACGACCGAAAGCGAGCTGATTCTCTCGTGCGACGCGTTCCGTTCTCAGGAGCGGAACAAGTCCGAGGTGGTGGAGAAGCTGC
>JBIKTT010000366.1:0-3499 GCA_044347925.1 Phycisphaerales bacterium | reverse complement strand
TCACCGAGCGAGCGCCGGGGGGGAGCCCATGAACCGACCCTACCGCGACCGCTCCGCCGCCGGCACCCACGCCGCGTCCATGCCCAACATGACGCCGATGGTCGACGTGGTCATGGTGATCCTGGTGTTCTTCATGGCGACCGCTTCGGTCATGGGGCCCGAGTGGCTTCTCAAGACCGCGCTGCCCGCCAAGTCCTCGGCGAAAGCCGCGCCCGCGGAGATCACGCCCGTCCGCCTCACCATCACCCCGGGTCAGCCCGAGGCGCAGATCCTCATCGTGGTCGGCGCGGCCGGAAACAACGCCCGCCGCGAGGTCCAGACCTCCGCAAGCGGGTTGCCCGCGATTCTTCAAGCTCTTGCGACCGAGCGCGGAGCCGACAACCTCGCCGTGTCCTTCGACGCAAGCGACGACGTCCCCTACGAAGCGGTCGTGAAAGCCCACGAAGCCTGCCAGCGTGCGGGCATCAGCCGCGTGGGCGTGCCGGGTCGTTGACCGTCGCGAACACCTGGAAGCTGTGCCCCTGCGGCCTGAGGCCGTGCTCGCGGCAGAGCCGGTCGCGGATGGCCGTCAGTTCCGGAACATCGATCTCGATCACGCGGCCGGGCTCATCCCCCGTCGCGACGACGATGATGAGGTCGCTGGGCGTTCGCCCGTAGACCATCTGGTAGTGCGCCTGTTCGTCCGACACGAGCACGCGGCGGAGGATGCCGGCTTCGAGGAGAAGCTTGAGCGTTCGGTAGACCGTGGCTTTGCTGACGCGGAACCTCGCCGCCCGCAGGTCGGCGATCAGCTCGTCGGCTTCGAAGATCCCTTCCTTGCGGACGACCATGTCGAGGATCTGCGCCCGCTCGGGGGTGTACTTCTGGCCCGCGGCCTTGATCGTCCGGCGAAAGACGGCGCACAGGGGCTCGATGATGTCGGGAAGGGCGCTCGTAGGCATCGAATCATGGTATGTGATACGGTTGGCGTGCGAAAGCCGCGCCGGGCGCGGCTTTCGAGCGGAACCGGAGCTCATGACCGAACCACGATCCATGCCGGCGCAGCTCAAGGTGGGAACTCCGCTGGCGTACATCGGCGTCTCGCTGGCGCTGGTCATCATGGTCGCCGCGGCGAGCAGCGAGCGGCACGGGCTTTCGGCGGCTTCGATCGTCATCTTCAAGACGCTGACCTCGGCGTGGCCGGCGGTGCTTTACCTCGCGGGCGCGATCGGGCTTGGCCGATTGGCCAAGCCGCTTTTCAGGGACTCCAAGGACCCGCTCTTGGTGCAGGGCGGAGTCGGCGTCGCGGCGATGTTGACGCTGAGCCACCTGCTCGGCCAGTTGGGGCTTGTTTCCGGAACCCTTTCGATGGCGATCGCCTGGGTGCCGGTCGTCGCCGGGCTTGCGCTCCTGCTTCATCAGTGCACGGGCCCGCGCGAGCCGAGCGATGACACTCCCCCGACGCGGTGGGCGATGCTGGACAAGCTTCCGGTCATGCTCGCGGCCGCCGTGCTCGTGATCGCGTCGTGCAACCCGCCGGGCGGGCTTTCGGGGATGGACTACGGAGCCTTGTGGCGGTCGGAGTTCGGCGGTTTTGACGCTCTGAGCTACCACCTGCCGGTCGTGCAGGAGTGGATCGCGGCTCGCAAGCTCGTCCCTGTCACGCACAACGTGTACTCGTACCTGCCAGGCTATGTCGAAGCGGGGTTCCTTCATCTGGCGATCATGACGGGGGGAGCGGACGCCAAGCACGGGCTGCTCGCCGACGACGGATGGCGGCTCCTGACGTGCCAGTTCCTGCACGCGGGGTTCGGCGTTCTCAGCGTGCTTGGGACGCAGCGGCTGGTGAAAGCCTGGCTGAGCGGACCAGCCGGATCGGCATCCACACTGGCCGGTGCCCTGACGCTCTGCACACCCTGGGCGATCGTGGTGGGAAGCTTGGCGTACAACGAGCTCGCGGTCACGGCCCTCTCGGCGCCGCTGCTTCTGGTCGCGACCGACGACAAGCTTGCCCCGTGGCGTCGCGGAGCCCTCGCGGGGCTGCTTCTGGGCGCCGCGAGCAGTGTCAAGCCGCCGGCGTTCTTCCTGCTCGGCGCGCCCGTCGCGGTGCTTGTGTTCGCGTCGCTCCCGCCGCGTCGCTGGCTTGCGTTTGTCGCCGCCGGGTGTGCTGCCGGGCTTGCGGTGATGCTGCCGTGGCTGCTTCGGAACTGGCTTGTGTGCGGCAACCCGGTCTTTCCCTTCGCCCACACGATGTTCGGGCTCGCCCACTGGTCGGAGGATCAGTACCTCCGGTACCGCACCGCTCACGTCGAAACGGCGTCGCTCGCGGACCGCGTTGCGATGATGTTCGTGCGGCCCGAAGCGTCGGATCAGCACCGCGGACTGCTTCACCCGCAGTGGGCGCTTTTCTTTCCGGCGGTGCTCGCGGGGGGCGTAGCGGCGTGGCTTTCGCCGGCGACCCGGACGCTCGCGGTTCGTCTTGGTCTGGGCTTGCTCGCCGCGCTCGCGCTCTGGCTGACGCTGACGCACATCCAGTCGCGGTTCCTGCTCCCGCTTCTGGTCCCGGGTGCGGCGCTGGCGGCGCTCGGCTTGGCGTCGGTCGCGTCCAGAGCACCCGGCTGCAGGTTTTCAGCACCCAGAACGGCGGAGATCCCGGAGCCGATCTTCTGCACATGCCCGGCGACCGATCCGGCGAGACGATGCGGGCGACGATCGACAAAGCATCGTCGGGCGAGCGGCTCGTCTACTTCACGCAGGACGCAAGCCCGCTTGAATTCATCAACCTCGCTCTGCCGCAGGGAAGCGTCGTGTACCTCCTGGGCGAAGCCCGGCCCCTCTATTTCACCACGCCCGTCCTCTACAACACCGTCTGGGACCGCTGGCCGCTGCTGGAAGCCATGAACAAGAACCCCGGCGACAGCGCCACGCAAGCCGGCGTCTGGCTTCAGTCTCTCCGGGCCCGGGGCGCGACGCACGTCCTGCTCACGGTCAGCGAGGTCGCCCGCTACCACGCCAACGGCTACAGCGATCCCAAGCTCAGCGTTCAGACCGTCGCGGATGTCTTCATCGGCCGCGTCGCGGTCGTGCGCACGTGGGGAGACCCAAGCTCGCCCTCAGCGATCCTTTTCAGCCTCGGATCGCCCGTGGTCGAGCTCACCCGAGCGGACGGGAGCAGTTATGGTCGATGAATCCGCCCCCGCCGCGCCGCGTCGCGGTTTGCCGCAGAGCGCCATGCTGCTGTTCCAGATCCTGCTTTTCGCAGGCGGGCTGGTACTCCTCTGGTGGGTCATCCGCGAAGCGACCAAGACCGAGAACAAGGAAGCCCTCGACCGCATCCGCAACGCTCCGTTCGCGGATCTGGCGGCGTTGGTCGGGCTGACCATCGCGACGTTTTTCGTGCAGGGATGCTCGTTCTGGGCCGCGATCCGGCCGGTGCGCACGCTTCCGCTGCTCGGCGTGCAAGCGACCAACGCCGTCGCCGGCCTGCTTTCCAATCCGCCCGGCAAGATCAGCATCCTCT
>JBIKTT010000365.1:0-3504 GCA_044347925.1 Phycisphaerales bacterium | reverse complement strand
TGATCGGGGATGCGGCCGGGTCGATCGGGCGGCTCTCGGTGTCGGGTTCGTCGGCGGACCTGAGCACGACGGGGGCTGGTCGTCTGATCGTGGGGAACGACGGGAACGGAACGCTCACGGTTTCGAACTTGGGGTCGGTGGTGGTCGCGGACCGGCTGTTCGTCGGAGACGGGGCGAATTCGGTGAGCTCCGTGGTTATCTCGGGCGGGCAGACGGTGCCGCCCTTTGCGCACTCGACGCTGACGGTGACGGGCACGGGCGAGTCTCGGCTGGGATCGGCTGGTGGTGGGGCGATGAGCGTGCTGAGCGGCGGGGCGGCGAGCTTCGCGGGCGACCTCACATTGGCGGCGTTGCCCGGGTCGACTTCGTCGCTGATCATCGATGGAACGGCTCTGCCGATCTCGTCGGTGAGTGTGGGCGGGAATCTGAACGTCGGGAGGAACGCGGTGCGGGTGACGCCTGCGGGGGTTGCAGCGGTCAGAGTGCGGGGAGCGGGGCGGCTGAGTGTCGCGGGCACGATCAACCTCGAGAACGATCCTGACGGCGGGGAGGGGTCGATCATCGTGGAAGGAAGCGGAGCGCGTGTGGATTGCCGTTCGATCTTGATCGGCAACAATGGAAACCTGCTGATTGATCTCGGCGAGGTCCATGTGACCGGCGGCCTATTCCAGTCGGGCGCCTTCGCGGTTGGTGGCAGCACTTTGTTGGAGTCGGCAGCGGTGGTCCTGAAGGACGCCGCGACATTTGACTCAAGCGTGACCTCCATCGGGACCGCCGGGTGGGGCGAGTTTCGCCTTGAGTCTGGAAGCGTGATGCTCGCCGACAGCGTGGCGACCGCGGTTGCTTCGGGCACACGCGGGGATGTGACGGTGACGGGACCGGGGTCGAGGATCACGACGGACCAACTGCTGCTCGCGCTGCGCGGCCAGGGATCGCTGCGCGTGGAGGACGGGGGTCTGGTCGAAGCCGGGCGGGTGACTCTCGGCGGAGAGCCAGGTGGCGGGGGCTCAGTGGAACTGAGAACTGGACAGATGGCGGTTGACGAAACTGTGATTGTGGGCGGCAACATCGTGAATGGAGGATTTCAGCCCGGAGGAGCGTCTTTCCTTTTCGTCGACGATCAGAGCGAGCTTGCGATCGCGGGCAACTTCTACCGATTTGGCAACTCGTCCGTGATTCTTGCGGGCGGGAGGATCAGTGCTGCGGAGTTTCACACGGCGGTGCTCAATTTCGGTCCGGCGATCCAGGCACGCGGCGTGATTGACGCGAAGATACGCGGGGCGTTGGCTCCGATCACAGCGATAGGTTCGCTGATGCTGGGCGACGGCACGCAGGAGGCGTTCCGTGATCTGCGGATCGAAGCCGGATCGCACCTGGTGCGATGCTCCGGCGCGGTGCTCCCGGTGGAGGTCAAATCCGCGACGATCGCGGGCGGTGTGCTCAAGAGTTCGACGGGCTTCATGCTCGGCGCGGACGGAACGCTGAGCGGGAGCGGGCGGATTGAGGGCTTTGTGCGGTCCACGGGCTCGGTGACGAGCACGGGAGGGACGCTGGTGTTCGCGGACGGGCTGTTGAGCGAATTCGGGACGATGGCCGGAGAGCGGTTTGAGTTCCTGCCAGCGTCGAACTTCCGCGGGAAGCCTGCCGGGGCCCGGTGGCGGGCGCATCCCGGATCGCGTCTGACGTTCTTGAACGTTTCGGGCGGGCCGATGATCGTCGGAAGCGCGGTGCCGGACGGTTTTGTCTGCGAGGGTCTGCTTTCGATTGTCCACGATCTGATCGTCGTCGATCAGGATGGCATCGAGACCGGACCGGCGTGCACGTTTGTGAACGCCGCGATGGCGGTCGAGACCGGGAGTCCCGGGGTTCGTGGCGATGTTCGCATCAAGACTCGGGACGGCGTGCGCGATCTGCTCTGCGGGCAAGCAGCCATTTTCGCGGGGACGGTGCGCAACGGTGGGACAGTGAGCCCCGGCAATCGCGTCGGAGAGGGTGTGGGGGTGGTCTCGATCGACGGAAACTACGTGCAGTCGTGCGACGGGGTCGCGGGAGAGCTGGTGATTGACATCACGGGCCCGGATCTTGATCTCGTCGACCGCTTCCTGGTGCACGGGACGATGGAGGTCGACGGGAGCATCGTGATTCGCGTGGCGCCGGGCTTTGTGCCGGAGAGCGGGTTTCGCATGTCGATGGTGGCGGCGGGATCGATCGTGGGGGGGATCGACCGCGTCGAGATTCCGCCGGGATGGAGCTTGGAGCGGACGGTTCAGAACCTCAGCGTCGTGTTCTGCGCGCCGGACTTCAACTCCGACGGGTTCGTGGACTTCTTCGACTATCTGGAGTTCGCGGCGTGCTTTGAGGGTGAGTTCTGCGCGGCGGGAGCGACGGCGGACTTCAACGGGGACGGGTTCGTTGATTTCTTTGACTATGACGCTTTCGTGAGCGCGTTTGAACTGGGATGCTGAGGCTGGCTGGCTTTGGAAGAGCGAGGAGTTGACCATGAAGATCGGGCATGCGGCGGGGGTTCTGGCGGTGGTGGCTGGGACGACGGGGACGATCGCGTCCGGGCAGACGCTGACGTGGAACAACGCGGCCGGCGGCAGCATCGGCATCGCGGGGAACTGGAATCCGGCGCAGTTGCCTGGGCCGGGGAGCACGCTGGTGTTCAATCTGGCGGCGGCGTACGGGCTGACATTCCCCGGGGCGATCTCGACGACGAGCGCGATGACGTTCGTGCGGGGGACGCAGACGCTGACAATCAACGGGCCGCATACGACGGGGCTTGTGACGATCGGGAACACGAACGGCTCGACGGGCACGGTGAACGTGGCGACTGGCACGCTGAACATGGCGGACCTCGAGATTGGGTCGGCTTTCGGGTCGGCGGGCGTGCTGAATGTCAACGACGGGGACGCGGTGGTGAACTGCTCGCAGCTCAGCGTGGCGTTGAACACAAACCAGGTGTGCAGCGTGAACGTGACGAACGCGGGCCTGCTTGAAGCGTCGAGCGTGATCATCGGGGATGAAAACCCGGCGGGGGAGGGTCGCGTGAACGTAAGCGGCCGGACGCAGAGCTTTCCGCTGCAGGTTTCGACGCTGAGCGTTTCGGGCTCGATGGTCGTCGGGCGGGACGGGAAGGGTCTGCTGACCGTCTCGAACGGCGGGTTGATTGAGGTGGGGACGACGCTGACGGTGGGACAGAATCTTTCGGCGGGCGGGCTGTTGAGCGACGGAGTGGTGACGGTTGGCGGCGCGCCCGGTTCTCCATCGTTACTCGCGGTGAGCGGGGGTGTTCGGATCGGCCGGGGCTCCGTCTCGACCGCGGACACGGGGAGCGGATTGTTCGAGGTGAACGACGACGGGGTGGCGAGGGTGGATGGCTCGACGATCGTCGGCGGGTCCGGGCTTGGGTCCGGCGTGCTTCGCGTCAACACCGGGGGACGGTACGAGACGGCCGGTCTGAACTTCGGAGCAAGCGGGGACTTCCAGCATGTGGGCGGAAGG
>JBIKTT010000364.1:0-3520 GCA_044347925.1 Phycisphaerales bacterium | reverse complement strand
CCGGGATCATGGCGGCGGCGATCGCGGGGTCCACCTTCTCGCTGACCAGACGCTGGCAGCCCAGAGCGTCCAGGTACCGCTTCTGCGTCGCGAGCAGGCGGCCGAGCGCGGCGGACGCGGCTTGGACGGGGTCCGAAACACCGTCGGCGGGCTTCTCGGAAGCCAGGGCGTTGGCGAGGCTCATGGCTTCGTCGAGGGCGACGGGGAGGGAGGTGCCCTCGTTGACCAGAAGCGTGCGCACGGCGAGCACACCGAGCGAGTAAAGGTCGCTGGGCGTCGAGAGGAGCGGCAGGACCTCGAACATCGCGTCGGGGATCGGGACGCCGGCACCCTGGGTGAGGCGTTCGGCGACGCCGGGCGGCAGTTCTTGCGCGAGCGTGCGAAGGCGGAGCTCGCCGCCACCCCCGCCACCGGCTTTGGCGTCCGCGAGGGCGTAGGTGTCGACGCGGGTGCCGCCGATGGTGAACCGGAGCCAGACGAGGTCGTTGGCCCCGACGCTGAGCCGCTCATGGGTCGTGAGCGTGCACTCGAACATCGTGCCGAACGCGAGGCCGACGCGGTCGGGCGGGGTGCCGCCGGAAGAGCCCATCGAAGCATCGACGACGCGGCGGATGCGGATCACGCCGCGGCCCTGCGTGGATGCGCCGAGCGTCGCGGCGGAATAGATCGAAAGGCGGTCGCTCCCGGCGAGGAAGTACGGCGTGTCGGAGCCGGGGATCTTGAGCGGGATGGCTTCGCCGGGGGAAGCGAGGCCGACGCGGGCGGTCCACCACATGGGGAGGCCGGCGGCGGCGCTTCCGCCGCGGGCAAGGTGGACGCGGAAGCTGTCGGCGGAGACGTTGAGCAGGGGGCCGTCTTCGCTCAGGGCCCTCACGATGCCGACGGCTTCGGCGAGCAGCCGGAGCTTGAGGTGGAGGACTTCGGGGAGCCTGCGGCCGGGGCTAGCGGAGGACGCACCGAGCCAGCCCGCGCCGGAGGCGAGGATCGACGTCGCGCGGCCGACCTCGCCGTTGACGGCGGCCCGCGCGGCCCGCTCGCGGAGCATGCTTTCGACCGAGCCTTCGCAGCCGGCGCCGCCGAGGGCGTCGACGAACTGCTCGTACGAGAGCGGAGCCATCGGCAGGACCATCATGAGGCCGCCGAGGGAGATGGGAACGGTGCCCGGAGTGAGGCCGAGATTCGCGAGGATCGCGGACTCGTCGGCGGCTTCGGGGCCGGCGACGGCGATGAGCGGGGACTTTTCCCCAAGCATGGGGGCGTAGAGGGAGCGCGAGAGCGAGGTCGAGTACGGCTCCTTGCCCTTGCGCTTCAGGAACTCGTCATCCTCGCAGAGAGCCCAGGGGGATCCGCTTGATTTCTCGACGGCCCGGACGGGGACGCCCTTCTTGAGGTCGAGGAAGATCGGCTCGGGGTGGGCATCCTCCCATCCGGTGGAGAACCGTCCCCCCCCACCCACACCCCCACCACCTCCACTCCCGCCAGCCGTTCCCGCGCCGCCGGCGTCGCCGAGGGCTTGGGCCCGGGCCCGCCAGCGGTCATCGAGGACGCGGTTGCTGAGGTTCTGGCGGTAGGTCGGGAGGGCGGACGCGAGGTTCTTGGTGTCCTGCGTCCAGATCTCGACCAACTGGTGGACGCGGCCGGCGGCGTCGGCGATGGCTCCGAGGATGACGCGGGCGTCGAGGAGCTCGCGGAGGACGACGAGGGCGGGCTTGCCGTCTTTGGCGTCGTGGATGATCGCGCAGAGGCGAGCGACGCCGGCTTGCTGCTCGGGCGTCAGGGGGATGCAGCGAAAGCCCGAAGGCAAGCTCGCGGGAAGATCACCGAAGACAAACTGTGGCAGCGGACCGCTCAACTCGTGCTCCTGTCTGGGAGAGAGACAGGGTAGCAGGATTGGCTCGGATCGGGGGGCGGGGGACGGGTGGGGGACGGGTGGGGAGACTCACCGCAGAGTCGCAGAGGGCGCAGAGGGGAGGGATGCCAAAGGGCCAAATGACAAATGGCCAAAGGGCCAAAGGGGAGGGGTGAGGGGGGGGGAGGGGGGGGGGCTGGCCGTGGCACTGCTCATCGGTTCCTCCGATGAGCAGTGGATGGACGCACGGAACCGCGAGACCCGTCGTGCCGACCACGCCCCCGCACCAACCACCACGCGCCGAAGCGGCGGGTGGTGGCAACCGGCTCACCTCTTCATCAGAGCCGACCAGTTCGTTGACGGACTTGATTTGAAGTTCGTCTTGAGCCAGTCCTCCCAATCGGATGGGGCAAAGCCTGCGTAGCCTGCTGAGATATCGAGTTGGAACACGTAAAACACGAGGTTTGGACACGCAGACATGACTCGGTCGCGGATGCTCACGGCAGTTTGAACACCAGTGGGATCTACGAATACCCAAGCCTGCGGAAACCAGTGCCACCAACCCACCATATCAAACGCTTTGCCGATAGCGTCTTGGTTCAACGCGGTCGCGTCCTTCGTGAGCAGTACAAATGCTCGCTTCATTGTTCTTTCTCCTCGCCTGTCGGCTGAGGCAGACTCTGAAGCACCCGCTCTCCTGTTCCAACTACTCCTTTGATGCTGTCGCCGATAGACGACTGTTCAATCTCCATCTTTCGTATCAGAAATTTCTCACTTCGCAGCAACTCGGGATTCTTGAATGCAAAACATACATAAGTAATCACAAGCACACCAATACACATTGCAAACAAAACAGAAACAAATACGAGCAGCCATTGGGGTGCGGCTCCATTCCACACTAGGCTGCATATGAGCACGCCAAGCAGTGCGACCAGCCAAAGCATGGGTTGAAGCGTTGTCGACCTGGTCGCCCGTCCTTCCGACATACGCGAAATTGCCTGAACCCAATCGCTCATGGTTTCCTTACTAGGTGGGACGGTATCGATTCATCATACGCCCGACGCCGGCGCTCCGGTGCCACGATCTTCCGGTCCTACGGACGGTCGTGGATGGACGATCGTGTCTGTTCGAGGCTCCTTCTTCTCACGTACGTCCAACCACGACCATCCCGAAGCGGGATGATCGTGGCACATGGGACCTCAGTGCGGTGCTTGCTTTCAGCCCGAAGGGCTGGTCGTTCGTAGCCGGGGGCAACGCCCCCGGTCGAGGCCGCATTTGCATTGGACCCCGAGGGGGTCCGCGCCCTTTGGAGAGGCAACGCGGGACGACCCCATCGGGGTCGAGAGTTGTTGACGTGTCTGACCCGGGGGCGTTGCCCCCGGCTATGGGCGATGAGCCCTTCGGGCTCGGATACCGGCATCCAGGTCAGGAGCGTCGAACCATCCCAACCGATGGCACCCGCCCGCATTCGGGACAGCGGGCTGATTCGGATTCGATCGGGTAGAGACAGGTTGGGCAGAGGCCGCGATCGATGCGGCTTTGCTCGATGCGTTGGCGGATTTTGGCGTAGGTTCGGCGGATGACCCACGGAACGCACGCGGCGACCGCGGCCCAGAACGCTGTGTTCACGGCGAGGCCGGTCCAGAGGGGTGTGATGGGGAGGGAGTAGCC
>JBIKTT010000014.1:0-12022 GCA_044347925.1 Phycisphaerales bacterium | reverse complement strand
TGGGTATACCGAGGCAGAGTGTGATGATGCAAGGAAAGGGCTGTTCCATGAAGATGATGGCAAAAGCGGCGTGCGTTGTGGCGGCGGCGTCGATGACGGTCGGGTGCGCGGCTCAGGACGGGCGCGTGCGGGCGCTGATCGTGACGGGCGAGAACAACCACAACTGGCGGTACACGAGCCAGATGCACAAGGACACGCTCGAAGCGACCGGCAAGTTCGTGGTGGATGTGACCGAGTCGCCGGCTTCGGCCCTCGCGGATGCGAAGATGCTTTCGAAGTACCAGGTCGTGGTGCTTGATTACAACGATTACGGCAAGACCAAGCGGTGGGGCCAGCCGGCGGAGGCGAACTTCACGGAAGCGGTGCGGAACGGGCTTGGTGTGGTGGCGGTGCACTCGGCGAACAACGCGTTCCCGGGGTGGAAGGAATACGAGCAGATGATCGCGCTGCTTTGGCGCGAGAACGCGGGGCACGGGAAGTTCCACGAGTTCGAGGTGGCGATGACGGACACGGCGCACCCGATCACGGCGGGGATGCCGGCGAAAGCCAAGACGAGCGATGAGCTTTACCACCGCCTTTCGAATCCGCAGGGTTCGCCGTACACGCTTTTGGCGCAGGCGATGAGCCAGACGTCGACGGGCGGGACGGGGCAGGCCGAGCCGATGGCTTTGGTGAACGATTTCGGGAAAGGCCGGATCTTCGCGACGCCGCTGGGGCACGTGTGGGACAAGGATGAGAACTCCAAGCCGTCGGTCGCGACGCCGCTTTTCCGCACGCTGCTTTCGCGCGGGACGGAGTGGGCGGCGACGGGGTCGGTGACGCTTCCGACGGAGTGGAAGGAGACTGCGGCGCAGAACGTGCTGACGGAAGCGGAGAAAGAGGCTGGCTGGGAGCTTCTGTTTGACGGCAAAGAGCTGAAGATGCGCGGGTTCAAGAAGGACAAGCTTCCCGGGAAGTGGAAGGTCGCGGACGGGACGCTGAGCATCTCCGCCGGTGAGGGCGAGGGCGGCGACATCGTCACGATCGATCAGTACACCAACTTCGAGTTCGCGGTGGAGTGGAAAGCGTCGCCGGGGGCCAACTCGGGCATCATGTACCGCTGCACCGAGGACAAGAACTATCCGTGGGAGACCGGGCCCGAGATGCAGATCCTTGACAACAACAAGCACCAGGACGGGAAGAACCCGCTGACTTCGGCCGGCTCGCTTTACGCGGTCAAGGCGATCGCGCACGACGTGACGCGTCCGGCGGGCGAGTGGAACCGTGCGAAGGTCGTCTGCAACGGGTCGCGGATCGAGCACTGGCTCAACGGGTACAAGGTGGTGGAGATGGACCTGTCGAGCGATGAGTTCAAGACGCTCCGCGACGCGAGCAAGTGGAAGGGTGCGGCGGACTACGCGACCCGGGCGACGGGGCACGTCGCGCTTCAGGACCACGGCGACCAGGTGTGGTTCCGCAACATCAAGGTGCGGAAGCTCCCGTGAGCGGAAGGGGCGGCTCCCGGAGGGCTTCATGAGCATCGCGACGGCGAAAGCGAACCTGCAGGACGCGACCAAGAAGCTGATGGCCGAGTGGGAGCGAGTCGCGGCCCAGTGGGACGACGCGGCTGCCAAGCAGTTCGCGAAAGAGGTGATCGATCCCATCCTGCCGCGGATCAACGCGGCGATGAAGGGGATCGATCACGTCGGTGACCTTGTGGGAAAGGTGCGGCGCGAGTGCGGGGATGGATGAGGGCGGGTTCTCGGCCCAGCTGCCGGCGGCCTGCTCCCGGTTTTGTGGAACAGAGCGTTCGCCGGAATCGAACGTCTTCGGAGGTCTCCGTTGTCCCAGCCCGCGTCACTGGCCGAACAGATCCGCAACCTCCTTCGATCGCTGACCCCCGCGGTCGCCGAGCGTGCCGCTCAGGAAGCGGCGTTGACCAAACGCCTCAAGGAGCAGACCGCGACGATCGAGCGCGAGTACGCGCAGGCGATCTCGGCGCGTGAAATCGCCACCACGACGGCCAAGAACGCGATCGAAGCCGAGCGGATCGCCCTGATGGAGGCGATCCGCGTCAAGCACGAGAAGGAGTTTGGCGATGCCCACGCGGTGATGACCGCGGATGTCGCGTCCTTCGCCGACACGACGGCACGCCTCGAAGCACGGGCCGAGCAGAAACTCGAAGACAGCAGGTGGCTGGCCGAGACGCTGGTTGAAAGCGGTGAGGGCAAAGCACGCGCGGAGTTCGAGACGGCCGCCAAGGACCACAAGCTCCGACGCGAAGAGGTCGACGCCGTGCGGTCCAAAGCCGCGGCGATTCTCGCGAGCCAGGGGCACGCGCCGATGCCCGGGATGACCGAGGGCGCGGTCGACACGACCAAGTCCCTGCCCGTCTACGTCGAGCGGTGCCGGGAAGCGGGGCTGTTGCTCGAAACCCGCGTCAAGCCGATGCTCCTCCGGCCGTCGACGATCATGATCGTGGCCCTCGCGTGCGCCGGGATAGGTGCGGGCGTGGGCGTGTGGCAGCGCGGGATGAGCGGGGCTTCGCTTGGGATCGGAGCGGGGTTGGGCGTGGTGGGGGCGCTGGTCGTGCTTCTCGTCGGCAGGGTTGTGCTTCGTCAGCGTGTGCCGCATGCGGCGGCGCAGCTCGCGGCTCGCCTCGCGGAAGCGGACGGCGCTCTCGCGCTCTTCCTCGCCAAAGCCGAGGAAGCACGGCAGAAGGTGATTGCCGAAGCTTTGGAACGCCGCGACAAGGAAATGGCCAAGGGACAGGCGAAGTACGCCGCGGCAAGGCAGGAAATCGATCGACGCAAGCTGGACGAGGAGCCGGCCCTCCGGGCCAAGCACCGGCAGGTCATGGACCGCGTGTTGCGACGCACCGGTGAGAAGTCGACCGCCGTGGACGAGGAGTCAGCCAAGAAGCAAAACACGCTGAAGCAAGAGCACGAATCGGCGATCGCGCAGGCCGCAACCACCCGCACAAGCCGGCTGGAAGCAGCGCAGCGAGAGCACGCGGAGGGCACGACGGCTCTTCGGCAGAAGTGGACGGCGGCGACGGCTCATGCACGCGAAGAGCTGACGGCGATCGCGGCGGCTTCGGGTCCTTTGTCGCATCCGTGGGAAGGCGCGGACGCTCCGAACTGGGACAAGTTCGAGCCGCGGACCAGCCCGCCCGTCGCCGCGCGGTTCGGCACCCTCGGCGTGAGCATGGCGCAGATGCAAGGGGGCGTGCCGACGGATGAGTCGCTCCGCGAGCCCGCCGTCGAGGAGTTCGATCTCCCGGCGATGCTCGACTTCCTCGGGACGGGGTCGCTTCTGATTCAGGCGGGGCCGGAGCAGCGTGCGGATGCGGTGGCTTCGCTGCAAGCGGTGATGTTGCGGCTTTTGACGACGTTCCCGCCGGGCAAGCTGAAGTTCACGATCATCGATCCAGTGGGGCTGG
Source organism: Phycisphaerales bacterium (assembly GCA_044347925.1). GTDB lineage: Bacteria > Planctomycetota > Phycisphaerae > Phycisphaerales > UBA1924 > UBA2396. The sequence continues at coordinate 8,601 of JBIKTT010000014.1, read as the reverse complement.
GGCAGAGTTTCGCGGGGTTCATGCACCTTGCGGATCATGACGAGTCGCTGGTGTCGGACAAGATCTGGACCGACCCCAGGCACATCGAGCAGAAGCTCACGGACATCACCGAGCACATGGAAGCGGTGATCCAGAAGTATCTCCGCAACGAGTTCGCCACGATCCAGGACTACAACGTGAAAGCCGGCGAGGTCGCCGAGCCCTTCCGGTTCCTCGTCATCGCCGACTTCCCCGCCAATTTCACCGAGACCGCCGCGAAACGCCTCGCGAGCATCGTCGCCAGCGGCCCGCGATGCGGCGTGTTTACGCTGATCGCGACCGACGCCCGGCAGCGGCCTCCCGCATGGGTCCCGATGCCCGAGATCGAGCGTGCGAGCGTCAACGTCGTCGGCAAGGAAGGCAAGCTGACGTGGAAGGATGCTGATTTCTCGGCGTGGCCCCTCGCCATCGAGCGCCCGCCCAGCGAGGACGTCGTCACGCGGATCGCCCACGCCGTCGGCAAGCACGCCAAAGAGATGAGCAGGGTGCAGGTGCCCTTCGGCACCGTCGCTCCCAAGCGCGAAGAGCTCTGGACGCGGAGCACCTCGGGCGACATTCGCGTGCCGCTGGGCAAAGCCGGCGCGACGAAGGTGCAGCAGATGGTCCTTGGCCGCGGGACCAGTCAGCACGTGCTGATCGCCGGCCGCACAGGCTCGGGCAAGTCCACGCTTCTGCACGCTCTGATCACCAGCGCGATGCTTTGGTACAGCCCGTGGGAGCTTGAGCTTTACCTCGTGGACTTCAAGAAGGGCGTCGAGTTTAAGACCTATGCGAGCCACAACGTGCCTCATGCCCGCGTCATCGCGGTCGAGAGCGAGCGTGAGTTCGGCTTGTCCGTGCTTCGCAAACTCGACGCGGAACTGACGCGACGGGGCAACCTTTTCCGCGAGCTCGGCGTGCAGGACCTTGCGAGCTATCGGAAAGCCAAGGGCGAGGGGGACCTGGCCGGCGCCGGTGCGAGGTCGTCGATTCCGCGCACGCTTCTGATCGTCGACGAGTTCCAGGAGTTCTTCACCGAGGACGACAAGATCGCGCAGGAAGGCATGCTCCTGATGGACCGCCTGGTGCGTCAGGGCCGCGCCTTCGGCATGCACGTGATCCTCGGAAGCCAGACGATCGGCGGCGCGTACAGCTTGGCTCGCGCCACGATCGGCCAGATGGCCGTTCGCGTCGCGCTCCAGTGCTCCGAAGCCGATTCGTACCTGATCCTCTCCGAGGACAACGCCGCCGCGAGGCTCCTCTCGCGGCCCGGCGAAGCGATCTACAACGATCAGTCGGGCATGATCGAGGGCAACAGCCCGTTCCAGGTCGTCTGGCTTCCGGATGAAGTGCGCGACTCGCACCTCGAGGACGTCGAAGCCCGCACACGGGCCGAAGGTTGGAAAGGCGATCCGCCGATCGTGTTCGAGGGCAACGTGCCGTCGCACCTGCCGCGGAACCACCTGCTTCGCGCGGTGCTGGATGGGTCGAGCGTGCCGAACATGCCGACGATCTGGCTTGGCGAAGCGATCTCGATCAAGGATCCGACCTCGGTCAAGTTCCGCCGGCAGTCGGGGTCGAACCTGATCATCGTCGGTCAGCAGGAGCGGCCGACGCTCGGGCTGATCGTGTCGTCGCTGGTCTCGCTGGCGCCGCAGGTATCGCGGGCGGGCCGGCTCCCGTCGATCACGGTGCTTGACGGTGGCACGGCCGACGCCGAATCCACAGATGAACTCATCTCGCTGGGCAAGCAGCTTGGCTCGGGCGTCGCGGCGGTGGTCAACGGGCGAGCGGCGGACGCGGCGGTCGCCGCGATCTACGAGGAGTTCCAGAAGCGGCAAGCCAGCGACGGCGGAGCGGACCAGCCGCCCGTCTTTCTCGTCGTGTCGGGCTTGCAGCGGTTCCGCACGCTTCGCAAGTCCGAGTCGGACTTCGGGTTTGACGACGGCGGGGCCGAAGCCGCGACCAAGCCGGACAAGCAGTTCACGCAGCTTCTCAAGGATGGCCCGAGCGTCGGCATCTTCACGATCGTGCGGGTTGACACCTCGACGAACCTTGAGCGAGCGATGGACCGCCGCATGCTCAAGGAGTTCGACTACCGCGTCCTCTTCCAGATGTCGGCGAACGACTCGAGCAATCTGATCGACAGCACCGCGGCGGGCAATCTCGGCCAGCACCGCGGCCTCCTGTATTCGGAGGAGACCGGCCAGGTCGAGAAGTTCCGCCCGTACGCCGTGCCGGACGCCGACTGGCTCGCGAGCACGCTGAGCTCGCTGCCGTCGCCGGTGGTCTGACATGGCTCTGGCCGCCGCGAGAAGCACGGAAAGACCGTGCTAGAATCGACCCCCTCGGGGCGGTAGCTCAATTGGTAGAGCACTAGCTTTGCAAGCTAGGGGTTGAGAGTTCGAGTCTCTTCCGCTCCACTTTCGAGAGTTAAGTCAGCGTTTTCGAGCAGATTGAAGGGTTTTCGGGCCGAAAAGAGCACTTTCCGCGAGTTCGCGGATGCTCTCGCAGAGAATGTCGAGGATCGTGCGTTTGGAGGCCGGGTCGGCGGTTTTCCAGCGGGTTTTGAGGGTCTGCGAGAGTTCGAAGGCTTTGATCGCTTGCTCGGCGATTTCGCGGTCGTCCCGGTCGGCGACCTCCAGTTGGAGGCGGATAGCGGTCTGACGCCCGTTGAGTTCCCGCCGCTTGGCGGCGTACTCATCCGAAGAAATCTCTCCCTCCACCCGAAGGTCGAGAAGCACTCTCAGTTTTTCTTCGACCTGTTTTTTCTGGCGGGCGAGTTCGTCCCGGTGCTGCCTGTTCTGGGTGTTGGCGGTGTGGGCTTTGGCCCGGATGACCTCGACGATCCGCTGACGGACATTGGGGTCCTTGACCTCAAGACGCCCGAAGAACGCCAACACCTGCTCGTCGATCTCGCGTTCCGCGAGGCGTGAGTCGGGGTGCCCGGGCTGGCTGGACTGGCTGCACTTGTAGTAGGTGTATTCCTTGACGGTGCTTTCGGGCAGTTTCTTGCGGATGCGTTCGCCGGTCATGACGTACCCGCAGTGGTCACAGCGGATGAGGCAACTGGCGAAGGTGATCTGGGGCTTGCGGTAGACGCGGCCGCCGAACTTGTCCTGGACGGCCTGGAATGTGGCGAGGTCGATGATGGCCTCGAAGTTGCCGGGGTACCACATGCCTTTGAGACGGGCCTCGCCGATGCAGTGCCGGTTGGTGAGGAGTGTGAAGAGCGAGGCCTTGGGGAACCGCGGCGTGTGATCCCTGTAAATGATCCCCTGACGCGCGAGGGCGTCGGCCAGCGTGACCAGTGTGTGAGACTGGTAGGCGTACAGCTCGAACAGCCGCTTGACCTTCGGGGCGTTCACTGGGTCGGGCTCGACAACGCTGCGCCCGTTGACGCGGATGCTCCGCAGGCCGAAGATGCAGCCGCCGGCTGGGCTTCGATCTGCCGTCCCGACGATCCGTGGCTCAAAGAGGTCGAGGCGATCCGCAACGCGGGCAAGGTTCTCTTGGTCGCGGAACAGCGAGAGAATGCTTTCGCTGAAGGAACGCCACGTCCGACCATCGACCAGGCGGATTTGGACGTGATCGAGTCCTCGCTGCGTCGAGTCGAGACCGAGGGGGCGCCGGTTCGCCGGGTGTACTACCTCGCCACACGGGCGCTCAAGGTGCTGGACGGGCCGCTGTGGAGGAACAGGCCCGATCGCGTAAAAGAGACTGATGAGGACTGGGCTCGCAAACGTGTGGGATAGCGGGCGCTCCCGACCGGCACGAACGCGACGACTTTCTCAGCCTGGCGAATAGCCGGTGCGTGCTGCGTCGCGTGCCCGGGTTGTCACAGGCGGAATCAACGCGGCGTCATGTGTGGCTCGGCACCGGGCGCGGTCCAGACCCGGGCGGTCCCGTCGCGCGAGCCGGAGACGAGCGTCGAGCCATCTTTGGAGATGGCCAGACGGCGCACATGCTCGGTATGGCTTCGGAGCTGGGTGAGTTCTTCGCACGTGCGGGTGTCCCAGACCCAGATGGTGCCGGTGTAGTCGGCGCTGAAGAGTCGAGAGCCGTCGGGGCTGAAGACCAGGGCGAGCACTTCGCGAGCGTGACCCGTGTAGGTGCTGGTCCGCTTCCCCGAGGGGAGCTCGTAGACCTGGATGCGATGGTCATCATCGGGAGCAGCGACGAACCGGCCGTCGGGTGAAAACGCGATGGACTCGTTGGCGGTTCGGCGGGCGGGGATGGCGAGCAGCTCCTGACCGGTGCGGTAGTCGTACAGGACAGTGCCGAACCAGCGGTCACGTGATTCGGAGCGGGCGATGACACCCGCGGTGGGATTGACGGTCGAGCCGCGGACAGAGGCGATCTCGGCGCTCGGAACGGTCGACCACGCCTTCGTGGGAATGTCCCAGAAGGTCGCGGTCCGGGCGGCGGGGTCGAAGTCGAAGAGGACACGGTTGGAGTCCGTGGAGAAAAGCGGTTGGTCGAGCGTACTGGTCTTGCGATCGAGGAGGGCGATCTGGGCTTTGGAGTCGAGATCAAAGAGGCGGGTGTCGCCATCAAACTCGCGGGTGACGATGGTGCGCTCGTCGGGGGAGAGGGCGAGCGCCTGAACGAACGTGCCCGCCTCCATCCGAGCGAGTTCTCGCCCGCCGTCGAGGCTGAAGAGGCGGATGGATTTGTCCCAGCTGCCCGTGACGACGAATCGGCCGGCGGAGGCGACCGCGAGCGCGTGCACGAGGTGCGTGTGTCCCTTCATGATCATGGGGCGTTCGACAGTCGGGCCGAGTGCCCAGCGGCGGACGGTGCCGTCGCGGCCCGCGCTGATGAGGCCGGTGTCCGGTGCGGGGAGAAAGCGCACATCGTGGATCTCGGACTCGTGGCCGATATGAGAAAGGGTGTTCTCGAGCGTGGCGGCGTCGAAGACGCGGACGACGCCCTCGATGTTCCCAGCGGCGAGGAGCGTCTGGTCAGCGTTGAAATTCAGGTTCTCGATGCTGTCGAACTCGTAGGGGCGAAGGACGAGCATGCGGGCCGGATCGCTCTTGATGTCCCACGAGCCGATCGGGCCGCCGTGAAACGCCGCGATCAACCGAGAGCCGTCGGCGTCCAGGAGGAGCGATCGCGGCTCGCTCGGCAGATCGGTCGCGGTCGACGTGACCTCGCCCGTAAGGGTGTCGAAGACCTGGGCGAAAGGAGGGCGCGGCTGGTTGAATCCTGTGGAGATGGCGGCTCGCCGACCATCTCCGGAGATCGCCACACGGAGCGGGAGCACGCCCTGGCTGAGATGAATAAGGCGGACGCGATCGGCGACGAGATCGACCAGAACAATGCACGACCCGGTCTGCGGGCGATGGAGGAGGGCGAGGAGGCGTCCGTCGTCGGACAGGACGGGGTTGTCGAAGACCGTCTGTTCGTCGAAAGGCCAGTCAGCGATGCGGTGCTCGATGGGCTGGCCGGTTTCGGTGTCGGGTGTGTAGAAGACCGGCCCGATGCCGTTGATGGAATGCGTGGCGCGGGAGGCACGGGCTGTGTACCAGAGCGTGAGCTTGGGGTCGATCGCAACCGCGGGCGAGCGCTCGTGGTCGGCCCGCGCGATCGACGCGGTCCCGGCGGATCCGACGAAGACGAGGGATGGCTTGCCCGACTCGGTCGTCGGGAGGATCATGAAGGGGGCGGGCACCTTCGGCGTGGCGAGACTGGTGCTCTGGTCGAGGCGCGAGAGGAAGTGGCGATACTCCCAGCCTCGGAAACGGGGCGCGGTCGAATCTAGATGACGACGGGCGATGCCGATCTCGCCCTTCGTGAGCGCGAAAGAAGCGGCGGACATCGCTGAGCGGTACCGCTGCCACACGGCTTGGTCCTCGGCGCGGCGTGCGTTCGCCCAGAGCAGCGACACGATGACGAGCGCGCCGATGATGAGGACAGCGGCGGATGTGCCGACAAACGCGAGGGCGCGGTTCCGCTCGACGAACTTGCGGAGCACGTAGGCGGTGGTGGGGGGGCGGGCAGAGATCGGTTCGTGCCCCAGGTAGCACCGGATATCGGCGGCCATGTCCGCGGCGGACTGGTAGCGACGGTCCGCGTCGCGGTCCATCGCTTTGTGGATGATGGTCTCGATGTCGCCGGCCAGCTTTGTCGCGGCGAGGCCCAGGCGTTTGGGGGGCTCGTTCAGGATGATGCGGGTCGCGCTGCGGAGTGTTCGTCCGGCGGTATCGAACGGCAGCGAGCCCGACAACAGCTCAAACGCGACCACGCCCATCGAATACACGTCGCTCCGGATGTCAGCCAGAGCGGACTCGCCCTCGGCCTGCTCGGGGCTGAGATACGGGATGGTGCCGACGATCTGCCCGGATTGTGTTTGCAGCGTGCCGGGCTCTTGCTCTTCGGCGAGTCGGGCCACGCCGAAGTCGAGGATCTTGGGCTGCACCGCGGGGAGAAGGACGCCCGTGCGATCGTCGACCGCACGCGGGGCTGTTTGGACGAGGATGTTGTCGGGCTTGAGGTCGCGGTGGATCACGCCCTTCTGGTGCGCGTGGTGCAGGGCGTCGCACACGCGGGCGACGAGTTCGAGCCTTGCGCGAACGTCGATGTTCTCAGAGGCTGCGTAACGAAGGAGCGTCGGCCCCTCGACCAATTCCATGGCGAAGTAGGGTCGGATCGCGCCGCCCTCGCCGTCGGCGCTGGTGCCGGCTTCGTAGATCTGCGCGATGCCGGGGTGGAGCAACTGCGCCATCGCGCGGGTTTCCTGCCGAAAGCGACGGATGAGCCCCCGCCCGATCATGCCGGGATGGATGACCTTCAACGCGACGCGCCGGTCCGGATCGAGCTGCCGGGCTTCGTAGACGATGCCCATCCCGCCGCGGCCGATTTCGCGGATGATCTGAAAGCGTCCGATGCGATCGGGCATGGGCTCGGCGAGGGCGTCGTCGCCCGCCAGATCGGAAGCAAGCCACTCCGCGCCGCGGACACCGCCGATCGCCGTGCCGTGCGCGTCGTCGGCGGGTTCAGCGTCGATCGCGAGAAGTTGCTCGACGCGTTCTCGCAGCAGCGAATCGCCGGCGCATTCGCGGTCGAGCAGTGCAGTGCGATCCGGTTCTCGCAGCGGGAGTGCAGCGGAGAAAAGCTCATGCAGGCGGTCCGCGTGCGGTTCGCTCACGCGCCGGACCCCGCCAGACGCTGCTTGAACCAAGCCCGTGCGAAACGCCAATCGGTCTCAGCGGTGGAAAGGGAGATGCCCAATCGCTCCGCCGCCTGGGCGACACTGAGATCGCCGAAGAATCGGTAGATGACCAGCCGGGCGACGCGCGGGCTGGACCGTTCCAGTTCTTCGAGCGCGGCGTCAAGTTCGGCCGCTCCGTGGCGTTCGTCGGTGCCGAGGGCGTTGACGTCGAGCGTGAGCGGACGCCTGCCACCGCCCCGCTTGAGGCTTGAGCGGTTGCGAACATGGTCGGCGAGCACGCGGCGCATGGCGATGGACGCGATGGACCGGAAGTGCCCCTCATCATTCCACTCGCCCTTGCAATCGACAGCGACGCGCAGGAACGCTTCGTGAACCAGCGCGGTGGGCTGAAGACTGACGGGTGAGCGGTGCCGGAGCAGCCCCGCCGCGATGCGACGCAGCTCGTCATAGACCAGCGGCAGCATGCGATCGACGGCCTCGGCTTCCCCCGGAGGAGGGGGGTCGGGCAAGATCCCGCTCGGTTTGGCGTCCGGAAGTTCCATGCGGCACGAACTATATCGCCCGTCTAGGGGGGTGGTGATGAGCCCCCGGGTCACGAGAATTTCGCGGTTTTGTAGTTCCATCAAGGCTGCCGCGCGCGGAAGGCGTGTGGAAAGGTGGGACCGCGCCCCCGTGCGACCGCAGGGATCGCGGCGGCCCGAATCAACTGGACCGCGACCAACCGTGACACCGATTTGAAAAGGAGACCCACCATGCGGATTTCGACCCTTGTGCTGACACTTTCCATGATGTTGATGGGCCACGCCACCACCCAAACCGCAGCGGCGCAGGCGGTGGTTTCCAAGCGGTTCACCTACCAGGGATACCTGGAGCGGAGCGGCACGCCGTACACCGGCACGGCGACGGTGAACTTCGCCCTTTGCACGCAAGCGACCGGGCTGAACACCCGAGATGTGGCCACCTACACCAACGTCCAGTTCACCAACGGTCAATTCACTGTGCTCGTCGACTTCGGCGAGACGGACCTGCTCAACGCTCCGATTTACGACGGTCGCGAGCTCTATCTGGAGGTGAGTGTGGATACCGGGTCCGGGGTCACGAGGCTCACGCCGCGTCAGCTCGTGCAGCCCGCGCCCTACGCGCTGTCCATGCCGAACGTGATCACCAGGAATGGCAACGTCGGGATCGGCAACACGAACCCGACCAACACGCTCGACATCAGCGATAACGAGACCGGCCTGCTGGCCCTTCGCGGGTCGAGCCCGTTTGGGACCTACCTGTCCTTGATCAACTCCACCGCGGGCGGCGACGCTTGGGCCCTCATCTCGACCGGGGCGAGCAACGGCGAGGGCGCGGGCAAGCTGATGATTTCCGACCAGGTCCCGCGCATGACCATCGACACCAAC
>JBIKTT010000363.1:0-3530 GCA_044347925.1 Phycisphaerales bacterium | reverse complement strand
ACGCTGGGGCTTTTGGCGGTGAATCCGGATCCGGAAGCTGGGAAGGTTGACACGGTGGCGGGGCCGGAGCTTGAGCGCTGGCTTCAGCCGCTTTCGCCTCGCGGGCGGGTGTCGTGGATGGAGTCCGTCAAGGCGGATGTGGGTGCGGCTCCGGCGGGTTCGAGCGTGACGGCGCAGGATGAGACATCGACGCCGCTTGATTTCTGGCTTTTGCTTGCGGCGCTTGGGCTTGGGGTGGTTGAGCTTGTTCTTGCGCGGCGGTTCAGCAACGCGACGGAGGGTTCGCGTTCACCGGGGCTTTCATCGACGCTTCCGACGGCGATGCCGGCGGTGGGTTCGGAGGGGGGGTCTTCGGCGTGACGGAACTCCTGAACAAGATGTTCGGATTTGATGCGCTCAAGCTGGGCGATCCGGATGTGACGCTGGATTGGACGCGTCCGGTGCCGGCGTGGGGCTGGCTTTTGATCGTGCTGGCGGCGGGGATTCTGAGTGCGTGGTCGTACCGGAAGCTTGATGGCCCGCGGTGGCCGAGGGGGATCCTGGCGGGGCTTCGCGGGCTGCTTTTGGTGGTGATCGCGGTGCTTCTTTCGGGGCCGCGGCTTGCGAAGCAGAATCAGACGGTGGAGCGGGACTGGGTGGTGGTGCTTGCGGACCGATCGGCGTCGATGATGGTTCGGGATGCTCCCGGGCCGGGCGGGGTGACGCGGACGCGGGATGAGCAGTTGAGAGCGGCGCTGGCTGGGGCGGATGAGGCGTGGGAAGCGGCGGCGCGGGATCGCAAGCTGTTGTGGCTGACGTTTGATGCGGGAGCGTCGACGCTTCGGGCACCGGCGGACCGGGCGCGGCCTGAGTTGCCGGTGGCGAGCGGCCGGGCGACGGATCTTTCGAGCGCGTTGTCGCAAGCGGCGCGGCTGACGGCGGCGCGGCCTGTGGCGGGGATGGTGCTTCTGTCGGACGGGCGGACGACGACGCCACCGTCGGAGGATCTGCTGGCGCAGCTGAAGGGGCGGCAGATCCCGGTGCTTGCGGTGGCGCTTGGGAACGCGACGGCGCAGGCGGACCTTTCGGTGGAGCGGACGGAGGCGCCATCGGCGGCGTTCGTGAACGACACGGTGCCGGTGAGCGTGACGGTTTCGCGGTCGCAGGGGGAAAGGCCGCGTGACATCAAGGTGCGGCTGATTGACTCGGCGACGGGGGCGACGCTTGATGAGCAGCCCGTGGAGTTCGTGGAAAGCGGCGACGAAGCGCGGGTCGTGCTGACGTCCAAGCCGAGCAAGCCGGGGTCGGCGACGTGGGTTGTGAAGATCGTGGGGCCCGAGCCGGACATCGTTCCGGGGAACGACAGCGCGGAGGTGGCGATCTCGCTGATTGATCGCCCGCTTCGGGTCGCGTACTTCGACGGGTATCCGCGCTGGGAGTATCGGTACCTGAAGAACCTGCTGGTGCGGGAGCGGACGATCAACTCGTCGATCTCGCTCCTGGCGGCGCAGCGGAAGTTCATTCAGGAGGGGTCGAACCCGCTTTTGTTCCTGCCGCGGACTCCGCAGGAGTGGCGGCAGTTTGACGTGGTGATTCTGGGGGATCTGCGTCCGGAGATGTTCAGCCGGGATCAGCTGACGATGCTCAGGGACCATGTGTCGAAGAACGGCGGCGGGGTGCTGATGATCGGCGGCCCGGGGCCGATGCCGAATGCGTGGCGCGGGAGCCCGGCGGCGGATCTGATTCCGTTCACGCTTGGGACGGGGGACTCGGCGGCGCCGGTGTCGGCGTGGCTTGAGCCGGTGATCATGAATCCGACGGAGGTCGCGGATCGGCTGGGCCTGCTTCGGCTTGCGGATGATCCGAAGGAGAGCTGGCCGGCGGTGCTTCGGAGCCCTGACGCGGGATGGACGGCGCTGCGTCTGGCGCAGCGGATTGATGCACAGCGTCTGAAGCCGGCGGCGGAGGTGATCGCGACGGCGACGCCGCTTTCGAAGTTGTCGGCGGATACGGGGGCGGGCACGGGCGAGCCGCTGGTGGTGACGATGCGGTACGGTGCCGGGCGGGTGGTGTACGTGGCGACGGATGAGATCTGGCGGTGGCGTTACGGGCGGGGCGAGACGCTTCCGGAACGGTTCTGGCTTCCGATCATCCGGATGCTGGCGCGGCAGGGGCTTGAGACGTCGGGGCAGCCTGCGGTGCTGACGGCTTCGCCGCCGAGGGCGCAGGTGGATCGGCCGGTGCAGGTGTCGGTGCGGCTTGTGGATCAGTCGCTGCTGGATGCTCGGCCGTCGAGTGTGCGGGTGAGGGCGAGGCCGAAAGCGGCGGCGGATGGCGTTGCGCCAACGTCGGGGGATCTCGGGCTGGTGCTGAGTCCGCAAGTGGACACGGCGGGGGGCGGGGAGGCTCCGAACGTGTTCGCGGTGACGTGGCTTCCGACCGAGCCGGGGACGTACACGCTGACGATCGATGATCCGCTGCTGCCGCCGGGGCTGCCTGGGCAGGAGGTGGTGGTGGCGTATCCGGACGATGAGCTTCGGTCGCCGCAGACGGACCACGCGCTGATGGGGCAGATCGCTTCGCAGACGGGCGGGCGGGTTGTGGAGCCGGAGAAACTGTCGGAGGCGTTGTCGCAGCTTCCGGACCGTCAGATCCGGTTGGTGGGAGCGCCGACGATCGAGACGCTGTGGGACAAGCCGTTTGTTTGGGTCCTGCTCATGGTTATTCTGGCGATGGAATGGGTGGGCCGGCGGGTGATTCGCCTTCCGTGATTGAACCGCACCCTTGGAGGGGGCGCTCCGTAAAGTCAGGTGTCAAGAAGGGTCGTGCGAGGGGTCGATGCAGGGGATGAGCATGTGACGGGTGGCTCGAGGGAAGCGACACGCCGATGAGCGACCGAGAAGACCAGATCGAGTCGATGGCGGGCGCGGGGAAACCGGGCCCCGTTCCTGATTCCGGGGCGATTGCGCGGGCGATGGAGCGGCTCCGAGGGGCGGCCCGGCGTCGGCTGGTGGTGGAGCGTGGAGCTGCGCTGCTGGCGGCGGGCGTGCTTGCGGTGATCGGGGCGGTGCTGATTGATTTTCTGTTCCGTCTGCCGGTTGCCCTTCGCGGGGTGATGTGGGTTGGCGGCTTGGGCGTGCTGGTGGCGGGTGTGATTCGGGTGGTGCTGCCGGCGTGGCGGTTCCGGCCGAGTCTGGTGGAGGTGGCGCTGCGGGTCGAGCACAGCGAGGAAGCCAAGCGGCTGGGTCTGACGGGTCGGCTGGCTTCGGCGCTTGAGCTTGGGTCTGGGAAGACGACGGGGCAGTCGGAGGAGATGTCGCGGGCGCTGGTAGCGGACTCGTTGTCGCGGTTCAACGCGATCAACGTGTCGGGCGCGACGCTTTTGACGAGTGCGCGGGCGCAGCGGGGCATGGCGGGACTGGCGCTTTCGCTGATTCCGGTGCTTGCCGCGTTCTGGCTGGTGCCGCAGTACGCGAAGATCGGGCTGGCGCGGACGCTGACGCCGTGGACGGATGCTTCGTGGCCGAAGCGGACGGCGGTGCTGAGCGCGA
>JBIKTT010000517.1:0-2706 GCA_044347925.1 Phycisphaerales bacterium | reverse complement strand
CCGAAGCGACCACGCTGAGTGGGCTGACCGTCCAGGCCGAAATGGTCCTCAACGGCAGCGCCAGCAACGGGATGGACGTGGATGTCTTCACGATCATCGACGGCGTGCGCACCCACCGCGGCGGGTTCACGTTCTTCCACACCACCGTCGCGACCGAGCAGGCCTTCGACTTTGGCGGCGAGGTGCAGTTTGGAGCCGGAGACCGCGTCGAGGTCGTCTATTCCGATAACGGTTCGTTCCTCTACGACCACGGCAACACGAACGTGATCCTGAACGTCGTGCCGGCTCCTGCGTCGTGCGCCCTGCTGGGCATCGGGTTCCTCGGCCGTCGCCGCCGTCGCTAAGGCGGTCCCTGAAACCGCGGAGACGGAGAAAATCTGAGAAATTCGTCGGACGATCTCCCGGGCTTGAGCGCAGGTGGAGGTGGCGACCGGGTGTTTCCCCCTTGGGCTGGGGCTTCCGGTCGATTCACCCCCGCGCGCCCCGAGCAGCGGGTCAGGGAGTTGTCCAATGAAGACCCGTTCCTCCGCCGTGATCGTCCCCCTCGCCGCACTGGTCGCAAGCGTCTTCTGCACGCCCGTGATCGCCGGCCCCGTCGGCACCGCTTTCACCTACCAGGGTGAGGTTTCCAACGCCGGCGTCCCCATCAACGGCGCGGTGGACCTGCGGTTCCGGCTTTACTCCCTCGCCGCCGGCGGAGCCCAGATCGGCCCGGCCCTGCAAGCGACCACGACCGCCGTGGACGGCCGCTTTACGGTGAACCTGGATTTCGGCGCCGTCCCTTTCTCGCTCGGCGAGGAACGCTGGCTTGAGATCGATGTTCGATCTCCTGCCGGCGGCGGCGTCTACACGACCCTCGCTCAGCGTCAGTCGCTGAAAGCCGCTCCCTACGCCATGTACGCTCTGAGTGGTCTCCAAGGCCCCGCCGGCCCGACCGGTCCGGCCGGTCCTCAGGGCCCGCAAGGTCCCCAGGGCAACACCGGTCCGGCTGGCCCGCAGGGGGCGACCGGCCCCGCCGGCCCGCAAGGCGCGACCGGCCCGGCCGGCCCGCAGGGTGCCACCGGTCCCCAAGGTCCCCAGGGCCCGCAGGGTCCCCAGGGAACCTCTCCGTGGGGCCTCACGGGCAACAACACCTGGTACACCCAAGGCAATGTCGGCATCGGCACCAACACCCCCGCGAACAAGCTCTCCCTTGTTGGGTCCGGCACGGTGGCGCGGGCCGACGTGGACACCACCGGCGGCAATAGCACGATCCTTCGCGGGTTCCTGACCGGTTCGGGCGGGGGCACCGGCGTCTCGATCGATTCCGCGGCGGCCACGGGCTCGATCTTCGCGTCCAACGCGACCAATGGCGGCGGGCAGGTCATCAACTTCGCCGGCACGAACGCGAGCGGCGGCGGACGCGGCTTGTCCATCAGCATGACCAGCACGGCGGGAACCACCTACGGCGGGTATATCACCAACGCAAGCCCCGCCGGTTACGGCCTCTGGGTCAACAACACCGCCCTCAGCGGCACCACTTACGGCATCCGCAGCGAGAACAACAGCCCCGACGGGTACGCCATCTACGCGGTCCACGATAACTCCGCCGGCGACGGCCCCGCCATCTTCGCACGCACCGACTCCCTCTCCAGCGGCGCCTATGCGATCCACGGTGTGGTCGCCAACGGGACCGCGGGCGGCGGCGGAGCCGCGGGTGTTCGCGGCGAGAACATGGCCACCTCCAACGGCTACGGCGTCTACGGCACGCACGCCGGCGCGGGCTGGGGCGTCTACGGCCAATCTCCCACCGGACGCGGCGTCTTCGGCCTCTCCACCTCGGGCATCGGCGTTCGGGGCCAGTCGACCTCCGGCATCGCCGTGAACGGATTCTCGAACACGAACTACGGCGTGTACGGTCAGTCCGACGACAACTACGGCGTGTACGGCCTCTCCGCGACCGACGTCGGTGTTCGCGGTCTGTCGATCAACTCGCACGGCGTCTACGGCTCTTGCACGGGCACGGGTCGCGGTGTCTACGGGTACTCCGCGTCCGGCTACGGCGGGTACTTTGACGCCGGCTCCTCGGGGACGGCCCTCTACGTCGTGGGCACCGCGTCCGTCGGCGTCCTTCAGATCCGCGGCGGCGCCGACCTTGCCGAGAAGTTCGAGGTCGCGTGCACGGAAGCCAAGCCCGGCATGGTCGTCATGATCGACCCCGAACAGGTCGGCGGCATGAAGCTCGCGTCCGGCAAGTACAACCGCTGCGTCGCGGGCGTCATCTCCGGAGCCAACAAGCTCGAAGCCGGCATGATCCTCGGTGACTTCGAAGGCAACACCGACAAAGCCCAGCCCATCGCCCTCACCGGCCGCGTCTGGACCTACTGCGACGCTTCCGAGTCCGCGATCGAGCCCGGCGACCTCCTCACCACCTCCGACACCCCCGGCTACGCCATGCCCGTCATCGACTCGTCCAAAGCCCCCGGCGCGACCATCGGCAAAGCCATGTCGCGTCTGGCCAAGGGCGAGAAGGGCATGGTCCTCGTGCTCATCAACCTCCAGTAAGAAGCAACTCTGAAGGAGGCTCTCATGAAGTTCCCCCTCTGGATGCTCGCCGGCCTGGCGGCCGGTTCCGCGCACGCACAAATCCAGCTCTTCACGCCCGAAGCGATGCCCGCCGGGTTCCCCCTTCGGCAGGGAGCGGTCTCCGCCATCGGGGTCCGACCC
>JBIKTT010000362.1:0-3540 GCA_044347925.1 Phycisphaerales bacterium | reverse complement strand
TGTCGGCTTGGGCGTAAAGCGTCATGAACCCCGTGAAGGGCATGGAGCCAAGACGAAGCCTGGGTTCGGGCGCGGCAGAACACGCCGCGAGAGCCAAGCTCGCCGCCGCGGACGCCGCGACGATCACCATCCGAGACCAGAACCTCATGGGCGGCAGTGTACTGAACGCAACGCGCGATCGGGTGAACCGGGGATGACCGGGTTTGCACCTCCGACCCACGCCGCGTTCAGATCCAGACCTGCGCGATGAGCGCCGGTTCGCGGCCCGTCGCCGTCGGCATGTCGCCGACCTGGAGCGTCGCGAACTTCACCTCGGCTTCCGGGTGCGCATCGAGCCATTCGTTGATGTGGCGGTCGAGATACTCAAGCCCGTGAGCCGTCAGGCTTCCGGAGAACGTGCGGACGTGCGTTGCACCGGTGCCGGACTTCTGAAGCGGACGCTTCCAGCGGGACTCGACGGATTCGGTGGGCCTGCCGCTTGCAAACCCGTGGATCTTGGGCTTGACCTCCTCAACAGCGTGCCCACCGCTCGCGGGAGCGGGCGGCGGAGCGACTCCGATGGGCGGCAACCCCGGGGATTGCGACGGGTTTGAGACGGCGGACGATTGCGGACGGTACACGTGTTCGGCCATCGACGTACCTCCCCCGCGTGGCGGGGATGATGCCGTGCCCGGGCGGATCAGGCCTCCGCGGAGCAGAACGCAGCGGAGGACGAGGCCCATGTCGCCCGTCAGAATCGGGCGACAGGATCAGTATGCCACGGGAGGAAGGAAAACGCAAGGCTATTTGCGGCCGGTTTTGACCTTGACCATCGCGGCGGCCTTTTTTGCGAGCTTTCGGGCGGCGGTCGCGGTCGCGGCGGTCGCGAGGACGACACCCATCCGGCGGTACTTGCGCGTGCTGGGCTTGCCGAAGAGCCTGACCTGGACGGTGGGGAGCGCGAGGGCTTGGTCGACCCCCTCGTACGACGGCGGTTCGCTGGAGGCTTCATCCGCGAGGATCACGGCGCTCGCGGCGGCGGCGTGCTTGCCGGTCCCGTAGTGGATCGCGGGGATCGGGAGTCCGAGAATGGCACGGACGTGCAGGTCGAACTCGCTGAGGTCCTGGCCGATCATGGTGACCATGCCGGTGTCGTGCGGGCGGGGTGAAAGCTCGCTGAAGATGACGCGGTCGCCTTTCACAAAGAACTCAACGCCGAAGAGCCCGGCGCCGTGCTTGCCGGCGATCTCGGAGGTGATGGCGCGGGCCATCGCCTGGGCTTTCCTCACGAGCGCGGGCTTCATCGCGCACGGAGCCCACGATTCCTGGTAGTCGCCGCGTTCCTGACGGTGGCCGATCGGGCGGACGAAGAGGGTCCGGTCCTTCTCGGCGAGTTTCTTTCCGCCCACGACCGCCCGCTGGCGGATGGTGAGCACGGTGATCTCGTAGTCAAAGTCGATGAACTCTTCGGCGATGACGCGGCGGGTGTCACCCCGCATGCCCTCACAGGCGTAGTCCCAGGACTTCGCGAGATCCGCGGGCTTTTTCGCGACCGACTGGCCCTTACCGCTTGAGGACATCACGGGCTTGATGACGCAGGGGAGGCCGACGGGGCTTTTGCCTTCGAGGACGACACGGCGAAGTTCCTCCGCGGACTCGGCGTAGGCGAACCGGGCGGTGGGGAGCTTGAGCTCGCGAGAAGCGAGGTCACGGATCGCGTCGCGGTTCATGGTGAGGTGAGCGGCGCGGGCGGAGGGGACGACGCTCTGCCCCTGGGCTTCGAGCTTCACGAGGCGCTCGGTGCGGATGGCTTCGATCTCGGGGACGACGAAGTCCGGAGCGTGCTTGCGGATGACGGCTTCGAGAGCGTCGCCGTCGAGCATGTTGAGGACCTCGAACCTGTCGGCGACCTGCATGGCGGGAGCACCGGCGTAGGAGTCAACCGCGATGACCGAGCATCCGAGCCGCTTGGCCGAGATGACGACCTCGCGTCCGAGTTCCCCTGATCCAAGAAGCATGAGAAGCGGCGTGGTTCGCATGGGCGAGGATACCAAGGCTGCCGCGCCGCAGACCAGAGACTTTCCGGCCCGAAGGTGCTTTTGGGCTTGACACGGCGGCGGTTTATCGATAACCTTTCGGTTAGTCATGAACCTCGACGAGCTCGACAGCCTCTTTTCTGCCCTTGCGAGCCGCGAGCGACGCCGGATGCTCGACCTGCTCCAAGCCAAACCGGGCCTGACGGTCGCCGCGCTCGCTCAGCACTTTGACATGTCGAGCGTCGGCGTGCTCAAGCACGTGAAGGTCCTGGAAGCCGCGAATCTCGTCTTGGCGCACAAGGTGGGCCGCGAACGCAAGCTCTTTCTCAACCTCATGCCCATCCAGCAGGTCTACGACCGCTGGACCGACGAGTACAGCCGCTTCTGGGGCGGGCACGTGGCCGACCTGAAAGCCAAGCTCGAAGCCCACGCCGCCGGCAAAGCCGGAGCCGCACGAAAGGCCCAAAGACATGCCTAGCAGCACGCCCGTTCAGACCGCCTCCGCTTCCGCCAACATTGCGCCCGACCAGATGTTCAAGGTCGTGATCAAGGCGCCTCCGCGAGCGGTCTGGGCCGAAATCACGCGCACCGACGTTCCCATCGCCTGCTTCTTCAACAACCGGATGCACCTTGGGCCGGGCGGGCTTGCTCCGGGAACGAAGATGGCGATGCGGACGCCCGATGGCAAGCACACGGGCGTGGTGGGCGAGATTCTCGAGATCGTGCCGCTCAAACGCTTCGTGCACACCTTCCGGTTCACGGACAAGAACGACCCGCCGTGCGTGGTGGCGTACGACCTGGTGGAAGTGCAGGGCGGGACCGAGTTCACGCTCACGATTTCCAGGTGCGTCGCTGGTTCCAAGACCCAGAAGCAGATGGTCGGCGGAGCCAAGATCATCACCGGCACGCTCAAGGCCGTGCTGGAAGCGGGCAAGCCGTCGTTCCTCATCCGCACGCTTTATGCTGTCATGCCGATGTTCCCTGTCCCCAAAGCGTGCCGGAGCGAGAACTGGCCGGTGAACTGAGTCGCTAGACTCCGTCATGCCCACGCTTCCCGCTCTTTCCGGCCGCGTCGTGATCGCCGGTGGTTCCGGATTTCTCGGGATATCGCTCGCGGCTCACCTGACCGCCGCGGGCGCGAAGGTGGTCATTCTCTCCCGCAGCAAGCCCAAAGCCGCGTACGACCACGTCCGCTGGGACGCGCGGTCGCTCGGCGACTGGATTTCGTGCCTGGATGGGGCCGCCGGGTTGGTGAATCTCGCGGGTCGCACGGTCGACTGTGTCAAGACGCCCGACCATTGCGATGAGATCCTCCGGTCGCGCGTCGAAGCGACCCGGGTGCTCGGGCAGGCCTGCCGGCGCGTGGCTTCGCCGCCGCCGGTCTGGGTCCAAATGTCCACGGCGCACATCTACGGCGACCCGCCGGAGGTGCACTGCGACGAAAGTTCGGCGTTCGGATACGGCCTTGCGCCCATCGTGGGCAAAGCGTGGGAGCAGGCGTTCGCGGAGTCCGTGCTGCCGACGC
>JBIKTT010000013.1:0-12054 GCA_044347925.1 Phycisphaerales bacterium | reverse complement strand
CTTCCCGTCGATCACCTCTCGGCCACGCCCGTCTTCTTCGACTACTTCATGAGCATCCGCAAGGAACTCGGCGACCTCTGCCTGGTCTCCCCGGACGTCGGCAACGTCAAGGTCGCGGAGGGCTTCGCTAACCTCCTCGGCGCCGACCTCGCCATCATCAACAAACGCCGCACCAGCGGTTCCGACGTCACCACCGGCAACCTCATCGGCACCGTCGAGGGCAAGACCGTCCTCATGTTCGACGACATGATTTCGACCGCCGGCACCGTCTGCGAAGCCGCCAAGCTCGTCAAAGCCCGCGGCGCCAAGAACGTCATCGCCGCCGCGACGCACGCCGTCCTCGTCCCGCCCGCGATGGACCGCATCTCCGCGAGCCCCATCACGCGGCTTGTCGTTACCAACACCATCCCGCTCAACGATCGCGTCGGTCCCATCAAGGACAAGATCGTCGAGCTCTGCGTCGGCCCGCTTCTGGGCGAAGCGATCCGCCGCATCCACTTGAACGAGTCCATCTCCGCGCTCTTCCACAAGACCGCGGGAACCAAGCGTTAGTCGTCAGAGATCAGAGTCACAGGAAGCAACGTCAACAACCGCCGCGAACGAAAGCAAGCGGCACGAGAGGTGAATGATGCACGAGAAAGCCCCCGTTCTGACCGCCACCATCCGCCAAGACATGGGCAGCCGCCGCTCCCAGCGCATCCGCAAGCAGGGCAAGCTCCCCGCGATCGTCTACGGCCACAAGATCGCTCCCAGCCCCATCACCCTTGACAACAAGGAAGCGGTCACCCACTTCAAGAAGGGCGAGAAGGTCTTCCGTCTGGACTTCCCCGGCAGCGGCCAGAAGGGTGAGCTCCAGATGGTCCTCCTCAAGGACCTCCAGTACGACTACCTCGGCACCAACATCGTCCACGTCGACTTCGCCCGAGTCGATCTCAACGAGCGCGTCCGTACCCTCGTCACCATCCACCTCACGGGCGAAGCCGTCGGTCTCAAGCAGGCCGGCGCCATCCTCATGCACCCGACCAACGAAGTCGAGATCGAGTGCGCCGTGAAGGACATCCCCGAGTTCGTCGAGGTCGGCATCGCCCAGCTCGACGTCGGTCATGCCATCACCGCCGCCGAGGTCAAGCTCCCCCTCGCCGACATGAAGATGATCACCGACAAGCACGCCATCGTCGCTCAGATCGTCATTCAGGCCGAGGAGAAGGTCGGCGAAGCCACGGCCGCCGCCGCCGGCGCTGCCGAGCCCGAAGTCCTCACCGCCAAGAAGCCCGCCGAAGGCGATGCTGCCAAGCCCGCCGCCGGCGCCAAGCCCGCGGCCGGTGCGGCCGCTGCCAAGCCCGCCGCTGGCGCCAAGCCCGCGGCTGGTGCGGCCGCCAAGCCCGCCGCTCCCAAGAAGTAATTCCCCCCTCGGTTCTCGGGTCCGGGCGGCAACCTCGCCGCCCGGACCGTTTCCCGTCCGCAGTGTTCGAGCTTTTCGCCATGAAGCTGATCGTCGGCCTCGGCAACCCCGGCTCCCAGTACGAGAAGACGCGTCACAACGCGGGCTTCATGGTGGTCGACCGTCTTGCCAAAGCCCACGCCCCTTCCGCCATCCGGAAGGCGAACTTCCACAGCGAGTGCGTCGACGCCACCATCGGCCAGGAGAAATGCCTGCTGATGAAGCCCACGACGTTCATGAACCGTTCCGGCTCCGCCGTCAGCGAAGCCGTGCGGTTCTACAAGCTCAACCCCGCGACGGACCTCCTCGTCGTCGTCGACGACATCTACCTCGATGTCGGCGTCATCCGCCTCAAGCCCGGCGGCGGAGCCGGAGGCCACAACGGCCTCACGGACGTGCAGGCCAAGCTCGGCACCGAGTCGTACCCCAGGCTCCGTATCGGTGTGGGCGCCAAGCCCCCCGTCATGGACCAGGCCGACTGGGTGCTCAGCCGCTTCCGCGAGGATGAATGGGCCGTCATCGGCGCCGCCGCCGAAACCGCCGCCGGGGCCGCGGCCGAGTTCGCGTCAAAGGGCCTGGACGCGGCGATGAACAAGTTCAACGCCGCGGACAAGCCCAAAGAGAAGAAACCCCGCCCCGAGGGCTCGTCGCCCGCGGCAAGCGGTTCCCCCAAAGTCAACCAAAGTGTCAGTTCTCCCCGCCAAGGGGAAGCAGAAGGAAAAGCACCATGAGCATTTTGTCCGTCGAGAAGCGTTTCAGCAATTACGAAGCCATGTTCCTCCTGAGCACGGCCCAGGCCGCCGATTTCGCCGGCGCCATCGCCCACCTCAACGAAATCCTCCACCGCGGCCACGCCGAGCTCATCGCCATGAAGAAGTGGGATGAACGCCGCCTTGCCTACGAGATCAAGGGCAACAAGCGCGGCGTCTACATCCTCGCCTACTTCAAAGCCCCCAACGAGAGCCTCGGCCACATCGAGCGCGACCTTCGCCTCTCGGAAAAGATCCTCCGCTCGCTCATCCTCCGCGCCGACCACCTCACCATGGAGGAGATGCAGGCTTCCGACGGCCGCAAGGAGCTCGAGGTTGAAGCCAAGCTCCGCGCCGAACGCGCCGCCGCCGCCCCCGAGGGCCAGCCCGCCGCGCCGGCCGCCGACGCCGCTCAGTAATCCCGGCCTTTCGTTCGCATCAGTCGTTTGAACCAGACGCCCGTTCCTCGAACGCTTCCCCACCAAGGAGCCGCCATGCCGAATCTCAACAAAGTGATGCTGATGGGAAATCTCACCCGCGACGTGGAGATCAAAACCACGCCGAGCAACCAGACCGTTGGAAACATCGGCCTGGCCATCAACCGCCGCTGGCGAACCCCCGACGGTGAGCAGCGCGAAGAGACCACCTTCGTCGACTGCGAAGCGTGGGGCAAGACCGCCGAGACCATGGCCAAGTACCTCTCCAAGGGCCGTCCCGTCTACATCGAAGGTCGCCTCAAACTCGACCAGTGGGAAGACAAGGACGGCGGCAAGCGTTCCAAGATGCGGGTCGTCGTCGAAGAGTTCCAGTTCATCGATAGCAAGCCCGGTGGCGGCGGCGGAAGCGGTGGCGACGACTACCAGTCCGCTCCGCGCCAGTCGTACGGCGGCGGTGGTGGGGGGGGTGGGGGCGGCGGCAGCCGGCCCGCTCCGCAGCGTCAAGCTCCTCAGTCCGGCGGCGGTGGCCAAAGCCACGCTCCGATGGGCGAGGAGGACATTCCGTTCTGATTCACGCACGGGCATCCCGCCCGTGTCGTTTGTTCCCTCTCTGAGGTCGTTGAGGTTCGGGCGTGTGTCCCGGCCCCTAACTTCCAGCACGCCGCGGGCTTTCGCGGCATAAGCCTGAAGGACAGCACCATGTCGAAATCGCTCAAGCTCCTGCTCACCGAAAACGTCGAAGCCCTCGGTATCGTCGGTGACGTCGTCACCGTCCGCACCGGGTACGCCCGAAACTTCCTCCTTCCCCGCGACCTCGCCACCAAGCCCAGCGAAGAGAAGATCAAGGCCCTCGCCGCCAAACGCGCCGTCGCCGAGAAGGAACTCGCCGAACTCCGCCGCCAGCGCCAAGAGCTCTCCGGCAAGCTCCAGGGCGTCGAGATCACCCTCATCCGTTCCACCAACGATCAGGGCGTCCTCTACGGCTCGATCACCCAGCAGGACATCGCGACCGCCCTCAACGCTCTGGGCCACGCCGTCAAGCCGCGTGACGTCCGTATCTCCCAGGTCATGAAGCGCGTCGACAAGTACGAGGTCCAGGTCAAGCTCGACTCTGACCTCATCTCGACCGTCAAGCTCACCGTCCAGGCCGACCGCAAGCTCGACCTCGAGCGCCAGGACGCCGAGAAGAAGGACGTCGAGAAGGCTCCGGAAGCCGCCGAGGGCGCCGCCCCCGCCGAAGGCGCCGAAGCCACGGCCGAAGCCAAGCCCGCCGAGAAGAAGCCCAAGGTCAAGAAGGAGCGCCCCGAAGGCGCCGCCAAGCCCGAGAAGAAGGAAGGCGCCGCCGAGACGACCGCCGACGGCAAGAAGAGCGTCTGGGGCAAGCCCATCGACGACTCCGCCAAGAACCTCATCCCCCAGGCCCGCCCCCGCCGCGAACGCCGCTAAAGCCTCGGGATCAATTCAGTGCTCACGAAAGCCCCGCGCAAGCGGGGTTTTTCTTTTGCCTTATCTCCGGCGGTCGAGAGGCGGTCGCGGCTCCGAACGCTTTGAACCGCGTCGCCATCGGTGCTTTTATTGACTCGCCCAAGCCGCGCCGTTTCCGCTCGAACAGGGAGCCCTCGTGTCCTACATCTCTGACATCGTCTCGCCGCTGGTCCGTGTGCTCGATCACACGCGTGGTCTTCCCCGCCACCTCCTCGCGGCGCACGCGGTGAACATTGAGTTCTGGGTGGACGAGGTGTGCCACGTGCTGCAGGTGATCGATGGCTACAACCACCGCTTCTATCGCATGCGGGAAGCGCAAGCCAGGTACGACCAAGACCATGGCGGGCATCCGGTGAACAATCCTTCGGGCACCTTCGACTCGCTCACCTCAGAGCCGCCCGTCCGACCCTCGCTGAGCGATGCGGAGCTGAAATCGCTCCGAGCACAGGTTCTGGTTGCGATCGGCGAACTCATCGATCGGCTGGCGCGTGAAGCCATCGTCTCGCTCGAGGACCGATCCGCGCTCGAGCTCAGAATGAAGTCGAAGGGCTAGCTTCTCGGACCCCCTCGGCGAAATGCCGGCCGATTCAACGTCCGAACTCGCCGTTATCTCGCTCTTCGGGCATCAATTCGGCGTGTTTCTCGTTGGATCCGTGGAACAATCCCAGGTTCGCGGCGGAAGGTGTTCGCACGCGCGACGGCGAAGAAGTCATGTCCCGGGGGCGGTCCGTGGTGGATCGCCCTCGTTCTCTTTGGGGCGCGGCATGGCGGTTTTGCGTCAGTCCTCGTCAAAGCCCGAGTCGATGAGCTTCTTGAGGGCCGCGGCGGCGGCTTCCGCGTCCGGGCCTTCCGCGATGACGATCAACTCGGACCCCTTGGCGGCGGCGAGCATCATCATCATCATGATCGATTTGCCGTCAACCTCGTTGTCGTCCTTGCGGACCTTGATCTCGCTCTTGAACGTCCCCGCGAGATCGACGAAGACCATCGCGGGCCGGGCGTGGAGCCCGAGCTTGTTCACGACGATGGCTTTGACCTCACAGACGTTGGACACGAACGTTTTTCCTTCTGAGCGAAACGACAACCGGGCGGGGATCAGCGGAAAGTGGATGAGCGGAAAGACATCGGCGATTCGGCGGACGGGGATCGGTCAGACCAGCGATTGACCGTCGGCGGAGACAAGAACTTCCCAGACCTCCGCCGGCGATTGGGCCTGGCGGAGCAGGCGGCGGAAGCTGTCCTTGGACAGGTGTTTGAACACCGCTTCCATCGCTCGAAGGTGGTCCTCGGGGCGTTCCTCGGGGGAAAGCAGCAGGACCACGATGTACACGGGCTGCTTGTCCGGGGAAGCAAAGTCGATGCCCCGCTGGCTGACCCCGATCGCGGCCGAGACCTGCTGGGTCGCGGGATGCTTGGCGTGCGGGACGGCGACGCCGCGGCCAAAGCCGGTGGAGAGCTTGCGTTCCCGCTCGAGCACGCGCCCGCGGATCGGCTCGCGCATCGATTCATCGCATGCACCGGAGGCGATCAGGGCGCTGATGAGCTCGTTGATCGCGCCGTCGCGGTCCTGCGACTCAAGCGGGGCGACCACCGCTCCCTTGGGGACAATCTCCGTCAACTTCATCACCGCGGATCCTCCTTCGCCGTCTCGTGAGCCTCAGTGGTGATGACCGGGTTTGGTCTTCTCTTTGTGCTCGCGGATCTGGCGGGAGACCTTGTGGGAAGCGTCGTCGATCGCCGCGTAGAGGTCGGCGTTGCTGGCATGGCCGACAAAGTCCTCGTGGCCCTCGACGTCGACCCGCATTTCCGCGCCGAAGTCGCCGTGGGTGTGCCGGTCCTTCTTGCTGACGGTGACCGTGATCGCCTGGATGCGGTCGAAGAACTTCTCGACTTTCGAAGCCCGGTCGGTGGCGTGGGCCTTGATGGCTTCTGTGACATCGAGATTGGTTCCCACCACGTCGATTCGCATCGGTCGGTCCTTTCCACGTCGGCGGCCGCCGGCGGCCGCTCCTCATCCTGATGTCCCCCCGTCGATCCCGACCGGGCCCCCTTCCCCAAGGGAACCCGAGCCGTCCCCAAACGAGACCGGGGCGTCATGGACGCCCCGGAATCGACATTCAGCGGACCGGGCACGGCACTTTCGCGTGCGGGTCGTCTAATGGGCCTGGGCAGACTCGAACTGCCGACCTCACCCTTATCAGGGGTGCGCTCTAGCCAACTGAGCTACAAGCCCAACCGTCCACTTGGCCGCAACCGGCCGGGGGGTGGGGGCGGAAGTATACCGGCGTCAAGTGCAGGAGTCATGTGATCGTTATCGGGGTTGGGCTCGGGGTGGGGTGAGATCCCCCTCTCGTCAACATCCACAAACCGAATGGGTTGAGCCGACGTAGCAACTGCGTCACGGTTCCAGCCGCGGCCCCCCGCGCAACCCGAGGAGTTCCCTTGCGAAATCGACTGACGGTCGGTGTGTTTTGTCTGCTCGTCTGCGGTTGGTTCGCGGACGCCGCGCCCGCGCTGGATGTGCCTCCCGAAGTGACGCCCGCGCAGGCCCGCCTGCTCGCGGGCTCGCGTCTGATCTCCAAGGTGCGCACGCCCGAGGACTTCGAGCGTGCCGGGCTGAGCCCCGCCGAGGCCCGGCGTCGGTGCGTGGATGCGCACCGACGGATCGACCCCATGCGGGTGCGCTCGATGGCCACGACTGGGTTCGCGGTGCTCGGCTGTGCCAATCCCATGCATGCGAGCCGCACGCGAGAGGAACTGCTCGCGACCGGCGATTACGAGTTCGTGATTCCCGACGCTTTGCTCGAGCCCGCGGGGACGCCCAACGACCCTTACTTCGGCCGGCAGTGGCACCTGACGAGGACCTCGGCGCCGACGGCGTGGGGGCTGACGGTGGGGCAGCGGCAGGTGACGCTTGCCCTGGTCGATACGGGCATCGATAAGACGCACCCGGACTTGCGCGGCACACTGGTGCCGGGGTTCAACGCGGTCGATCAGATCGCGGAAGCGAGCGGGGGGCTGACGGACGATGTGAACGGTCACGGGACCGAGACGGCCGGGATCGCGGCGGCGGTGGGGGACAACTCAGCGGGCATCTGCGGCGTGACCTGGGATGTCCGGGTGATGCCGATCCGCGCGAGCAACTCGCCGGGCGGCGCCGCGTTCATGAGCGACATCATCGAAGGGATCGGCTGGGCGGTGTCGCGTGGCGCCCGGGTCGTGTCGGTGGGCTATGAAGGCGTGCGGAGCGAAGGCTCCGAGTACGTGGGCCGATGGGTGCGTCAGATGGGAGCGCTCCTCGTCTGGCCAGCCGAGAACGTCGGGGATTCGTACGACGGGTTCGACTGGCCGAACGTGATCATCGTGGGCGGGACCGACCAGCAGGATCGCCGCGCCTCGTTCTCGTGCTACGGCCGCGCGGTGGACCTCGCCGCGCCCGCCGTGAGCATCTTCACGACGCGGCGGGGCGGTCTGTACGGAGCGGGGAACGGCAACAGTTATTCCGCGCCGCAGGTCGCCGCCACGCTGGCTTTGATGCTCAGCGTCGCTCCGGAACTGTCGCCCGCACAAGCGGAAGCCGCACTGCGGCTTGCCTGTTCGCCGCTTGATTCCACGTCCGGCCTGGGAGCGGGTTTGCTCGACGTCTCGGAATCCGTGAGGCTTGGATCAAGGCTCGACTTCAACCGCGACGGGTTCATCGATTTCTTCGACTTCGGCGGGTTCGTGGACGCGTTCGAGCGGGGCGTTCGGCAGGCGGACATCAATAACGATGGATTCATCGACTTCTTCGACTACGACTGGTTCATCAGGCTTTACGAGAGCACCTGGTGACCCGGCCGGACCACGCGCGGCTACCATCGGGCGAAACCAGATGGAGCATCGCGATGCGTGTGAATCGTCGAGTGATTGCGATCGTGGCGGCGGGATTGCTGATGACGCTCGGGTCCTGCGGACCGATCGTGATCCCCAAGACCCTGACCGAGGAGGAGAAGATCGAAGCCCAGGCCGCCGCGGCGCGGCGGGCGGACGTTGAAAGCGTCGCTTCGATGCTGATCGGCTCGTTCACGTCCGAAGCCCAGGCCGCCGAGAGCAAGGACCACATCGACGTGCGGATCGAGTCCGTCCGGCTGTGGGAGGATCGGCAGGACGGCATCTGGATCTACTTTGAGCAAGCGGCCGCCAGCGCCCTGACCAAGCCGTACCGGCAGCGGATCTACCGCCTTTTCGTGCAGCCCAACGGGATCGTGGTCGTGGAGGTGTACGAACTGCCCGGTGAGCCGCTCCGGTTCGCTGGCGCGTGGCGACGCATGGAACTGCTGAAGGACGTGTCGCCCAAGTCGCTGATTCTCAAGGACGGGTGCCAGCTCGCGCTGCAGAAGGTTTCGGACATCGAGTGGCGCGGCGGGACGGTGGGGACGAACTGCCAGACGACGCTCCGCGGCGCCTCGTACGCGGTAAGCGAGTCGACGATCACGCCGGAGGGCTTGCGCGTGTGGGACCGCGGGTACGACAGCGCGGGCAAGCAGGTGTGGGGCCCGGAAAAGACCGGGTATGAGTTCGTGCGGGTGCGGTGAAGGTCGGAGACCAATGCCCGATTCTCCAAGGCTCGGTTCTTGGTGGATGATTCAAAAATGAACGCGGCCCGCGAGTGATCGCGGGCCGCGGCGTTTGGGATAGCTGGTTGGATTGGTTGATCGGCGCTTACCGCTTGGTTTCGGGAGCGGGCTTGTCGCCGGCGGGCTTGTCGGCGGGCTTGTTCTCTTCGATGAACTTGGCGTGCTGGGATTCCTCGAAGTCGTGGATGGCTTCGAGGGACTTGGTGGCGTCGTCGGTCTTGCCGTCGAGGATCTGGGTCTCAAGATCGAGGAGCATGCGCATCAGGGAGATCTGGGCGCGGCGGTAGTCTTCGAGGGACTTCTCTCCGCCCTTGAGGTGGTTGGGGGTGTTGTTCTTGCTGAAGAGGGAGCCTCGCTGCATCTGGGCGACGGCGGCGAGGTTGGAGGTCTTCTTGGTGGTGTCGGCGACGTTCCGCTTGAGTTCGCGGTAGCCGCCGTTGATGGCTTTCATCGCCTGCTCGACGTTGGCGAACTCGGCGCCACCGCCGCCGCCACGCGGGCCGCCGCGGCCGGGGCCGCGCTCACCGGGCTGACCGCCGCCCGGCTGGCCGGCGGGCTGACCTTCGCGGGGCGCGGGACGTTCGGCGGGCTTGTCCGCCGGCTGAGCGGCCATCATGAAGAGCGAGCCCGTGGAAAGGGCGGCGAGCCCGAGGACGGCACTGAGGCGTGAGAGACCTGTGACCTTCGACATGGAAACTCCTTGGAAATCGACCCTCGAACCGCGAGGCTCGGCGCAGTATAACGCCGGAGCGAACCTCTGATTTCAAGGGCACGATCGTGTGCGGATCCGGCGAAGTCCTGCGATCGGTCAACGTGCGGCGACGGCCTCGGCTTCGGCCGCGCAGTGGGCGCACCACTGGACGGGATTGGAGAGGTCGATGCGTTCGAAGCGGAGGGCGCCGGTCTCGGTGTCGAGGGTGGCGCGACGGCGGGGCGCGACGCTCTGGCCCTGGTTGCCGCGGGCAGCGGGCTCGGCTGGCGCGGGCAGGCTTCGAAGCCGCGGGAGGAACTCGGAGGCGTAGCGGGCGGCGTGCTGCTTGTCCGTTTCGGCTCGGCCGGGAGCGGCGATGAAGGAGGCGTAATCGGTGCGCAAAGCCTGGTCGATGCGGGCGATGCGGGTCTCGGGGTAGGGGTGGGTCGAGAGGATCTCGGCCGGGCGGCCGCCGGACATGGCTTGCTGGAGGACCTCCATGACGGCGCGCTGGGCGCGGGGGTTGTAGTTGCAGCGGGCCATGTAACGCATGCCGAGGGAGTCGGCTTGGGATTCCTGGTCGCGGGAGTATTTCAGGAGGATGACGCCGCCGACCTGCTCGCCGATCTGCTGCCATTGCTGAGCGGCTTGGGCGCTGTCGGTCAGGACGGACGCGGCACCGCTGATGACGAGGGAGGTGAGGCCTTGGCGGGCCATGCCTGCGTTGGCGTGGCGAGCGGTGACGTGGCCGACCTCGTGGCCGAGGACGCCGGCCATTTCGGCTTCGGACGTGAGGCGTTCGGCGAGGCCGCGGGTGAAGAAGATCTTGCCGCCCGGGAGGGCGAACGCGTTGATCTCCTTGGAGTTGAGGAGGGTGAACTCCCACGGGAGGGAGGGGTTGTCGCCCTCGGTCTTGGCGGCGAGGTCCGCGCCGATGCGGCGGACGTAGGCCTGCAGGGCCGGGTCGGTGACGCCGCCGCCGAACTCCTGGGCGAACTGGGGCGCGGCTTCCACGCCGAGAGCGATCTCCTGCTCGCGGCTGAGCATGTTGAGCTCGAGGGAGCCGGTGGCGGGGTTGGTGGAGCAGGAGAGGGGGCCGGCGGCGAGGAACGCGGCGGAAGCGAGCCCGAGGGAGGCCATCGCGGCGAGGCGTGCGGTCGTACGCGTGCGGGGGTTCCGGGAAAGGGGCGAGAGCATCGCGGGAGCTCCTTGGATGGTGGTTTTTGAGGGTGTGGGGGGTGGCTGAAGCGGGCGTGAAATCGCCGTGCTTGAGTCTAGACCGGCCCGCTCGGGGCCGATACACTTGCCCTCGACCATACTGGGGTATGGTGTAACGGTAGCACGAGTGACTCTGACTCACTTAGTCTAGGTTCAAATCCTAGTACCCCAATTTCCCCTCACCTTGCAGGATTTTCGCGGCGGAGACCGGCTGTAACGGCCTGTGTCGGCGGTGGTTGCGTGTGGAAAGATCTCAGGCTTGCGTCCGCGTGAACCGGGTCAATCGACGCGAGACGTACCACGTGCAGAGAAGGCCGGCGGGGATCGCGGCGAGGATCTCGCCGGCGCGGCAGGCGAGATCGGCGGCGAGGCCCAGTCCCATCGTGCCGGGCGTCGTCTCGGTTGCGTACCACGCGGGGAGCGAAGCCGCGAGGAGGCCGACGGCCCACTCGCGCACGCCGAGGCCGTTGCCGGCGAGCGGGATGAGCATCGCGGCTTGCGCGACCACGGCGACGGCGACGGCTTCGCTCATGCCGATGGGGCTGCCCGCGAGCTGGAACGCGAGCATGTAGCGTGCGGTCCAGACGAAACCGTCAAGGATCTTGAGGCCGACGACGCCGATGAACGCGCGGACGGCGGGGGCGCCGCGCTCTTCGCCCGCGAACCTTGTCGAAAGCACCAGGCCGGGCGCGAAGACGAGCAGCGCGAAGAGCGGAGCCGGGCCGATCGAACGGGCGAGCAGAGCCGCACCGCCGAGCGCGAGCAGCGCGATCGACGTTGCGATGATCGAATCGAGGATGACGCGGGCGGAGTCTCGGACGCGGACGCCGTGCACGGCTTTGTGGAACGCGACACGCCCGAAAAGGCCGGGCCGGAGTGGGAGGTAGTTCAAGAGCCAAGCCGAGCCGATGAGGGCGGTCATGTCGGTTCGCGGGATGGGGGCGAACCGGCGGGTGAGGGCCAGAAAGGACTCGGCGGAGAGGATCCAGTTGACGAGCGGGAGCGTGACCAGCAGGATGAAGACGAGCGGATGGGCGTCTTTCAAGCTTGTCCAAGCGCGGTCGACGGCTTCACGCTGGGAGACGAGGGCGACGATCGCACCGCCGAGGAGGAGGACGCCGACGGCGAATCCGATCCAGGCTCTGCGCCGCGGGGCGGCGGGTGGAACCGGCTGCTGCGGCGGGATCGCGGCTTGGGTCTCAGGGCTCACTGGGAACGACCTCGATATCGCCGCGGATGGCGGCGAGTCCGGGGGCGAGCTTGGCGTAGCACATCGTCTCGGTCGCGAGGCGGGTGGAGAGCAGGGAAGCGAGCTCGGAGAGGCGAGGGTCGGTGGACTTGGTCGCGGCGACGAGGGCCGGGTCGTCGGCTTTCTTCACGCGGGTGAGCAGAGCGACGATCTGCACGCTTGGATCGG
>JBIKTT010000459.1:0-2960 GCA_044347925.1 Phycisphaerales bacterium | reverse complement strand
CTGGTGATGAGCATCGCGCCGGTGGCGATCAACGGCGTTGAGAACGCGATGTTCTCGGAGATCGCGCGGGCGGACAGCGTGCACGCTCCGTTCCGGACGGCGATTTATCAGCTTTACAAGCACCAGGGGAAGATCCGTCTGCGGACGTACGAGCTTCACCGCGGGCAGGACGGGACGGACATGGCGGTGAAGGCGCTGGCGGGGATGTCGTTCATCCCGCAGTGGTTCCCGTCGGACCTGAACCGCGACTGGCTGGTGGGGACGCTTGACCTTGAGCTTACGGTTGATTCCAACGGCATCAAGGGCAAGACGCCGTATCCGTACCCGACGGCGGTGGGCGGTGCGGTGGAGATGACGAGCGAGCTGACGATCACGAAGGACTCGGCGACGACTCAGGATCGCGGGTTTGACGCGAACGGGAAGGTCGTCTGGGGCGACAAGGAAGGCGCGGCGACGTGGGCTCGTTCGGCGACCCCGGCGGCGACGGTCCGGACGCTGGAGGAAGGCCTGATCGTGATCGAGTATTCGAAGGGCGACGGTCTGAAGATCGACTCGACCGAGCGGATCGCGGCGAACTACACGGGCTGGGTTGGCAAGAACATGAAGTTCGTGGATTCCTCGCGGAACAAGCAGCCGCTGGTGTTCAACCAGGGTCAGATGATCCGCGGGTGGACGAACGCTTTGAAGGGTTACGCGAAGGGCGCGAACCTGCGGCTCTTCATCCCGCCGGCGATGGCGTGGGGCGAGCGTGGGCGTTCGCCGATGGTGCCGCCGAACGCGGACGTGATCTTCGAGGTTGAGGTCGTGAACGTGGAAGCCGCTCCGGTCGCGCAGCCGGCGGCCCCCGCGGGTCCCGATACCAAGCAGCCCGAAGCCAAGCAGCCGGAAGCCAAGCCGGCCGAGGCCGAGAAGAAGGCTGATCCGAAGTAGGCCGATCGCCGGTGGAGAACCGGCGTGAGATGAACAACGCAGCGCCCGCGGGAGATCTCCCGCGGGCGTTGTCGTTTTGGGAGCGGGAAGGGCGGGTGTGGGGGCGTACGCTTGCGCACGATGGGACGCGACTACTACGAAGTGCTTGGGGTGCTCAAGGGCGCCTCGGCGGATGAGATCAAGAAGGCGTATCGGGGACTTGCGCGGAAGCTTCATCCGGACGTGAACAAAGCTGCGGATGCGCAGAAGAAGTTCACGGAGGTGCAGAACGCGTACGACGTGCTTTCGGATGAGAAGAAGCGGAAGGTGTACGACCAGTTCGGTGAAGCGGGGCTGAGCGGAGCGGGCGCGGAGCAGACGGCTTCGTCCGGGCGTGGCGGCGGGACGCCGTATGGATGGGGCGGGCAGAGCGGGCGGGTGAACGTGGGCGGGCAGCACTTTGACCCGGATGATCTTGGGTCGATGTTCGACACGTTTTTCGGCGGGGGCGGGGGCATGGGCGGGAGCGGGCGGACGTCGGGGCGGCGGGCGAGCTCGAGGCGGACGCGTCGGGAAGAGCCCGAGACGCCGGCGGTGCATGACATCCGGGTGGAGTTCATGAAAGCGGCGCGGGGCGGGACGGAGTCGCTGAAGATCTCATCGCACGGGTCGTCGCGGGCGGTGGATGTGAAGATCCCGGCGGGGATTCCGAGCGGGACGACGATGCGGCTTCGCGGGCTTGGGCCGATGGATGAGGATGGGGACCCGACGGATCTGCATATTCGGGTGCTTGTGGATGCTCATCCGCTGTTTCGGCGGGAGGGCGGGGAGTCGTCGCTTGATCTTGCGATTGATGTGCCGCTGACGGTGGCGGAAGCGACGCTTGGCGCGGCGGTAAACGTGCCGACGCTTGAGGGGAGCGTGGAGATGAAGATCCCGGCGGGGACGGCGAGCGGGAAGAAGATGCGGCTGAGGGGGCTTGGGATCAAGCCTGCGGCGGGGACGGCGGGGGACCTGTATGTGGTGCCGCAGATCGTGACGCCGAAGCCGGAGGATTTGTCGCCGGCGGGGATGGAAGCGATCCGCTTGGCGGGGAGCGGGCCGAAGGGCTTGCGGAGCGGGGCGGGGTGGCCGTGAGGATGAGGGGGTGACGGATGGGTGAGGTGGTGGGAGCAGGAGTGCGGTGTGATGTGTGCGGGTATGAGCTTCGCGGGCTTGCGGCAAGCGGGGTGTGTCCGGAGTGTGGTGAACCGGTTGAGATGAGCTTGCAGCTGGAGAAGACGCTTCGGTTTCGGGATCGCGCCTGGCTTCGTGGAAACGTGCGGGCGATCTGGATGCTCGGGCTGGGCGCCCGGGGCATGGCAGGATCGGGGATCGCGGTGCTTCTGTTTGTGGTTTCGATCGACGACTCCGGCACCTTCGGGCTTTGGCGCAGCGTGATCGCAATCGTGTTGGCGTCGGTGATCGTTGCGGCGTTTCTGGCGCAGGGCGCGGGGTCGTGGCGTTTGGGGAGCATTCCCGCGAGCGGACGGGCACCGACCATGCGGGCTCGCGCGTGGGTGCGGTGGGCCGGGCTGACGTTGATCGCGATTCCCGGAGTGCTTGTCGGAAACGTCCTGCTGAATCCAGTCGGCGATGCTGGCCGATTCGCGGTGGCGTTGATGTCGTTCTGCGCCGTCGTGTCCGGGTTCTCCTATCTGTTCGCGCTGTGTTCAACGCTGGAGGGGCTTCACCGTCGAACCAGTGATTGGAATCCTCAGGTCAGCGCGTGGTACGCGAAGTATCGACGCAACCTCAAGATTCTCGTTGCGATCGGCGTGGCTTTGGTGCTCTACGCGGTGATCGCTCGCAACTCCGGGCAGGTGACTGTGACGGGCGTTCTCGCCATGCTCGCGGTTGTGATTGAACTGATTTCGCTTGAGACGGCGATGGGGCGGGTGGCGGAGGCGACGCGGCTTGAGTTGGCGGTGGCGGAGGAGCGGGCGCGGGAGGGTTCGTAGGATTGGGCGTGAAAGAGCGACGGTTCGAGGTTGTGGTGATTGGCGGCGGTC
>JBIKTT010000361.1:0-3557 GCA_044347925.1 Phycisphaerales bacterium | reverse complement strand
GTCGGTGTTCCCCGTCGGCCCCTGCGTGAGGAGGTACCACCGCACCGCGTCGACGCTGTAGCGCTCCGCGTACGCGCCGAGCACCGCGAGGTCGACGAAGTTGCCGAGGCTTTTGGACATCTTCTTTCCGTCACGCACCCAGTAGCTGTGGACGTAGACGGTGCCGGGGAGCGGCTCGTTGAGAGCCATCAGCAAGCACGGCCAGATCACCGCGTGGAACCACAGGATGTCCTTGGCCATCGTGTGGACCTTCGCCGGCCAGAACTTCCGACGGTCCGGCGTGTCGACCACGGTGAGGTAGTTGAAGAGAGCGTCGATCCAGACGTAGATCCGGTGCGACGGGTCATCGGGCATCAGGATGCCCCACTGGGTCGTCGGGTCGCTCGTCACCGCGCGGCTGATGGGGATGTCGGAGAGCCCGTCACGCAAGCGGCCCAGCACCTCGTTGCGGCGCGAGACGGGGAGGATGAAGGTGGGGTTGGCTTCGATGTGGGCTTTGAGGCGGTCCTGGTAAGCGGACAACCGGAAGAAGTAGTTCTTCTCGGTCCGTTTCTCGAGGGGTTTGCCGGTCACGGGGCTGGTGAACGGCCCGTGGGGGCTCGAGGACGCGACGGACTCGGTGAGGTACTCCTCTTGGGAAGGGTCCCACCAGCCGGTGTAGTCGCCGAGGTAGACGTCCCCGTGGGCTTTGAGCTTGCGGATGTATGCCAGGACGTGGGCTTTGTGCCGCTCTTCGGTCGTGCGGATGAAGTCGTCGTGCGAAGCATGGATGAAGGCGAAAGCCTTCTTGAACTGCTCGGCGTTGTGGTCCGCCCACTGGATGGGCGTCATCTTGTGGGCCGCGGCCGAGGTCACGACCTTGTCGGCGTGCTCATCCGTCCCGGTCAGAAAAAAGACGTCCGAGGGGTCCCCGCCGATCAGCCGCTCGTACCGCGCCATGCAGTCCCCGATAAGCGTGGTGAAGCAGTGCCCGATGTGGGGCCGGTCGTTGACGTAGTAGATGGGGGTCGTGATATAGGAACTCATCGAGGGAGTGTAGGTCCAATCCCAAGCCGCGATACCGAGCAAAGTTCAGCATAAATCCGACCAAAGAACGTAAATCGCGAGGCGAGGGTCGAGCCATCCGACCTAGAGTTCCGCCTCGGACGTACCCGTGAGCACGGAGAGCCCTCATGTCCCAGTCAACCGCCACGACACCCCGCGTCAAGCCATCCCTGGTCATCGGTGTGCTCAGCTTGGCGGCCCTCGCCGGCATGGCGGCCCCCGCGTTCGCACAGAACGCCCTCGGCGACGGGCGCGGCCTCAAGCGGGACATCCGAACCCATCCCCAGATCGACCAGCCCAAGGGCGGGCGCGACTTCGCGGCCGAGGTGCGCTTCCGCAACTCGATCGTGACCGGCGGGGCTCCCGGCGGGCTCTCCTTCCGCGGGAACACTCCGTACGCGTCCCCCGATCGATTCCGCGGCACGACCGGCGGTGACGACCTCTACGCCTTCCGCCGCGATTCGTTCTACTCCGGCCTCGCCGGGCAGGGGATCCGCGGAACCGAAGCCCTGCAGTACCAGTTCGCGATGACGACCGGGTCATCCGTGCCGCGCTCGGTGGTGGGAAGCCTCGGCGTGCCTCGGATCGGCGAATCGGGCGTGACCATCGCCCGCGACACGCGCCCGCGCGACGAGGTCGCCGGTGCCGATTGGATCCGGTCGACGGCTTCGTACTCCTCTTCTCGCGCGCTGCGGCCCACCGCGCTTGGCGAGCGGCCCCGTGATGAATCTTCCTATTACCGGCTGATGTCTTCGCCGCTCCTCGGGCTTCGCGTGCAGAAGGTGAACAACCCCAGCAACCGGTCCGCACTGCCGGGCGGCGAGGACGCGCGTCCGAACACTTCCGATTCCTCCAAGCCGATCGACAGCTCGGTCAACAACTCGATCAATAACTCGGTCGACAAGCCGAAAGTGGACTACTCCACCGCGTACGACACGCTGACCGAGCGGCTGAAGTCATGGAAGAAGCCGGGCGAAGAAAGCACGCCGCCCAAGCCCGCTCCTGCCGCCAAGCCCGCCGACAGTCAGGCCGATCCCGCGGCCAACCCGGCGGAAGCCGAGCCTTGGGAACGCCGCATCGAAGCTCTCCGCCGCCACCTGCTCGGCTTGCCCGCGCGCGAGGTTGCCGACAAGGAGAGGGACAAGCTCACCGAGGACGACGCGGTCTCGCAGCTCAACCCGCTGACGCTGAAGATGATCCGCGACAGCAAGATGAACGTGCCCAAGCTGCTCGAGGTGCCCGACGCGCGGGCTTCGCTCCCGATCTACGCCCGCGCGATGGCAGGGGGTCAGCAGGCCCTCGCGGAGAAGCGATACTTCGACGCCGAGGACCGATTCAGCCGCGCTCTGGCCGCCCGTCAGCGCGATCCTTCGGCCCAGGCGGGCCGGCTTCACGCGCAGCTCGGAGCGGGCATGTACCTGTCGGCGTCGGTCAATCTGCGCGAGCTTCTCGTCGTCAGCCCCGAGACGGCGGTTTCGACGTACGACCCCGCACTGCTCCCCGACTCTGCGCGGATGGCGGAGATCATCTCGACGCTTCGCACCCGGCTGAAGGGCACGCAGTACGCGGATGCTCTGGCGATGTCGCTCGGTGTTCGCGATGTGGGATTCATGCTCGCGTACGTCGGGTTCCATGCGAACGATCAGGCCGCGGTCCGCGAGGGCCTCGCGGCGGTCGAGTCGCTCCCCGCGGAAAGCGATGACGACAAGCTCGCGGGCCGGATCGAACGCTACCTCCGCGCCGTCTGGCTTGATCAGATGCCCACCGAGATGCCGCCGGCTCCCGAGACCGAGCCAGCCAAGCCCGCGGACAAAGCCGCCGAAACCAAGCCTGAAACCGCGCCCGAAGCCGCGCCCGTCAAGTGAACCGCACACCAACGCAACCGATCCTACTTCACCACGCATGACCATCGCACCAGGCACCACCGCTTCCGACCCAGCCAAGCCCGCCGCATCCCGAAGCGGCGCGATGATGTCGATCACCGACTTCCTGACCGACGGCTCGCTGGTGCAGCTTTGCGATGAGCTCTCTCGGCTCATGGGCGTCGAGGTTCAGCTTCGCGACGCGCAGGGCCGCCGCATCATCAAGCCCGAGGACGCTTCGGCCCTCTGGGCCGTGGTTGACGACCGCGACACCGCCAAGTCCGCCGGCGGGATGAGCTTCCCTCTCCGCGTCGGCGGCGAGCGCATCGGGTCGCTCGCGGTTCGCGAGGGTGAGCCACACCTGCCCCGCGACGCCCGATCGACGCTCGAACGCGTGCTCGGATACCTCGCCGGCACCAGCGCCGAGCTTTGCGAGCACGAACGCGAGGTTCAGCACAAGGTCAAGGAGCTCGGCGCGCTCTTCCGGCTGACCTCCCTGCTCGCGCAGGCCTCGGGTATGCAGCGCGTCCTCGAGGTCGCGCTCGAAGCCGCGATCGACGTTCTCGAAATGGACGCGGGATCCATCATGCTCCTCAAGGAGGACGCCGACGGCGTCGTCGGCGACAGCAACGAAGAGGATCTCTCCCTTTC
>JBIKTT010000359.1:0-3562 GCA_044347925.1 Phycisphaerales bacterium | reverse complement strand
ATCAAGCTCATCGACGTGCTCGTGAACCTCCTGCCGGTCTGGAACTGAAGCATGCTCACCCACCTCCGCCCCGCCCTCGTCCTCTTCGCCACCCTCACGCTCATCACGGGCGTCATCTACCCGCTCGCCATCACCGGCATCGCGCAGGTCGCGTTCGCGGACAAGGCCAACGGCTCGATCATCACGAGCGCCGCGAGCGACGGCGGCGGCTCGTCCATCGGCTCGTCGCTCATCGGCCAAGAGTTCGGCACCTCCGACCCCGCAGCCGCGGCGCAGCACGCCAAGTGGTTCTGGGGCCGCCCCAGCGCGACCGGCCCAGTGCCATACACCGCGCTGAATCTCGCCACCGGGACCGGCTCAAGCGGAAGCAACCTCGCGCCGACCAACCCCGCGCTGCTCGACAACATCAAAGCCCGCCTCGCCGCCCTCGACGCGGCGGACGCAAGCGTCGGCATCGCACGCACGCCCACCGCGCCCGCCTCATCCAGCACCGCCCCCGCGCCGAGGACCACCCCCTTCCCCATCGACCTCGTCACCGCTTCCGCCAGCGGCCTGGACCCGCACATCTCCCCCGCAGCGGCGGAGTACCAGGTTCCCCGCATCGCCAAAGCCCGTAGCATGACCGAAGACGCCGTTCGAGCACTCGTGGCCAAACACACCACCGGCCGCACGCTGGGCCTCCTCGGCGAGCCGGTGGTCAATGTCCGCACGCTCAACCACGCGCTGGAATAGCGTGCTGCGCCGGATTCAACCCATTGAGCCGCCACCGTCGCCCCTGATGCAGCAACTGTGTCGGTGGCAATCTCCGACCACGGTACCTTTCGCCGCGCCACCCGAGGTGATGATCCAGCGGGCTATGGAGACGGCTTTACGGCCCGCGCGGGCCTTCGTCGCGAGAAGGAGCGCGAGGGCGTGAAGCGTGCCCACTACTTCTTGGCTTCAGATTGGACATGATCGAAGATCAAGGTGCGAATCTTGCCTTCGGTGCTCCACGCTCGAAAACGCACGCCGCCGGGCGGCTCAAAGTCGATCCGAGCTTCGATCGTCGAGACGCTGCTCGACCCGTGCGCCCGCAGGTCGATGCGGAGTGAGCGTCCGTTATCTCCCGGCGTGATGTCGCCCTCGTAGACAACCCCATCGCCGTCGTTGCTGTTCGCGAGTGCGAGGCAGCGCAGCACCCCCGCGCCGGTGTGGTGGTAGAGGTACAGGTCCATCGCGTGCGAAGGGGTGCCGTCGGGACCGAGCGTCTCTACGCGGCCGTAGATCGCGTCGGCGTCCGGCACGTACTCGAAGGTGGTTCGAGTGCGAAGCGTGCCCGCGGCCGGGCGGGCGGCGGCCTCGCCCTCCCATGTGCGGCCGAGGAGCCGCTCGATCGGCTTGATGAACTCGGAGGGCTTCGCGGCCGCCGCCCGGGCGCGCACCGCGGCACGCTCGTCCTGCGTGGCCGCCTCAACGCGGAAGCGTCGCCATTCGTTCTGGAGCGAAAAGCCCTCGGGAACCTTGTCCAGCAGTTCATCGTGGTAGGAGTCGGCGCCTTCGAAGGTCCAGCGGAGCCCGAGCACACGGTGGCCGGGGGTCTGGTGCATATCAATGAGCCCGGCGGCCCTTGTGCCGTCAAACGCGAACGTGCCTTCGCTCACGCCGCGGAACGCGGGGATCACGCCGAGGGTGCGCACCTCTTTGCGACCTGGGTGCCAGTAGAATACCTCCATGGCGTGCCACGGCTCGCCGCTGGCGGCGGTGCCAGCGGTCATTTTCCGAATCGAGCTTTTGCCTGGCCCCCAGTGCCAGGTGTCGAACATGTCCGTGCCCGCCAGCGCGGTCGTTTTCCAGCGACCACCGATGAGGCCAGAGAATGGCTCCAGATGAGCCGACGTCTTCGTAGATAACTGTACTTTCGAGGGCACCGTCACCGGCTCAGTGTCCGTCGGGCTCGAACATCCGGCAACCAGCACGAGGGGAAGCAAAGCGTACCACGAATGATGGCGAAGCATGGCTGCTTTACGTCGGTGCTCACCCGACAGTTCGTCCTTGAGCATGTTCTTCGAAGGCGTCGGTCATGTGCGTCGCACGCGGCGGGCGCCAAAGCCATCCGCCGATCAAGCGGTGGCCGTGGCCGACCCCGTCTCGCTCCTCGGCCCCATCGCTCCGCTCGTGCCCACCTGGCGCGAGAGGTAGTGGGCAGGTATCCCGCTTCTCGCGACATCGATGCTCAGCATCGTCTCGCCGTGTGTGACGCTTCAGATGGAGCGGTCCTCGCGCGGGTCGCTCGGGGCGGGGTAGCCCGGCGCAGGGAACGCAACGAGGACCTCGGCCCGCTCTCCAGCGGCGCTAGCGGGCGCGACGACGGTGGGGGGGCCGGAGTCGTGTACCATCCTCACATGCGAACACTTTGTGCGATGCTTGCGGTGTGTGTGGTTGTATCCGGGTGCGGCTCCTCATCCCCTCACTCGCCCGCGGCCACGCGCGAACGCGAGCCAGCATCGCACGTCGTCAGCGCCGAGGAGCGAGCGGTGATCGAAGGCAAGGTCCGTGAGGAACTCAAGCTTGCCTCTGGCACCTCGCTGGGCCCAGCAGAGTTCGCGCGCGTCACGGAACTCAGGCTCCGCAGCGAGGCCGTCACCGACGCCGGCATGGCCTGGCTGGCCGATCCCGCCACGGGCTTCAAGGGACTGACCACGCTGATCCTGTGGGATACGAGCGTGACCGACGCGGGGGTGAAGCACCTGGCGCATGCGCGGACGGGCCTGAAGGGGCTGAGGTCACTCGAGATTCTGGAGATGGAGGTGACCGGGGTGCGAGTGACCGACGCCGGGTTGAAGGCGCTCGCGTCCGCCGACACCGGACTGAGCAATCTGACCTCGTTGTGGCTTTGGTGCGGGGGCGTGACCGACGCGGGAGTGAACGATTTGACGCGTGCGGGCACGGGCCTTCAAGGATTGACCAAGCTCGACCTTCGCGGTTCGCTGGCGACGGATGCGGGGATCGTCGATCTTGCGAGAACCGGCACAGGCCTCATCGGGCTGACCGAGTTGTCCCTCGGCGGGGAGCGTGTGACGGACGCGGCGCTCCATGCCTTGGCACGCACCGACACCGGCCTGAGTCACCTCACCGCTCTGGTCATGGTGAATACGCAGGTGACAGATGAGGGGTTGAAGAACATCACGCGGGACGGGACGGGCTTGAAAGGGCTGACCCGGCTGGTCATCCCCGCACCGCGGGTAACGGATGCGGGCTTGAGGGAACTGGCCCGGCCGGGGACGGGCCTGGCGCGGCTGACCTCGCTGACGATCGGCTGGGATGGGGTGACGGACGCGGGCGTGATGTCTCTCGCGCGGTCGGACACAGGTCTGAGCGGGCTCACCGACCTGGGTCTCTTGAGCAAAGCGGTGACGGATGCCGGGGTCACGGACCTGGCACGTGCGGACACGGGTCTGAAGGGACTGACTTCGCTGAGCCTCCAACGCTCTTCGGTGACGGAGAAGGGGGTCGCGGCCGCGGAGGCTCGCTGGCCGGGGATCACCATCGTCCGCTAGGCCGCCACGGTCGCCGTCGTGACCTG
>JBIKTT010000358.1:0-3570 GCA_044347925.1 Phycisphaerales bacterium | reverse complement strand
GGCATCCGCGGCGCCCTCTCCGATCTTTCCTCCACGTTCCTCCGCGGCCGGTACGAGATCAAGCCGCTGCTGCGACGCATGTTCCTCAGCGAGCACTTCTATTCACCCCGGTTCATGAACGAGCAGATCAAGAGCCCGGTGACGCTCGTCGTCGGCGCGGTCCGCTCGATGAACACGCCGGTCCGCGACCTCTCGATCCTCAACGACGCGATGGACCTGATGGGGCAGAACCTCGGGTACCCGCCGAGCGTCAAGGGCTGGGACGGCGGCCGCTCGTGGGTCAACACCAGCACGCTTTACGTGCGTCAGAACATCATGGCGTTCCTGCTCACGGGCAAGCGTGCCAACGGGTATGACGCCTCCGCGGAGACGGACAAGTTCGAGCCTTCGGCGCTGCTTTCCGAGCTCCGCAAAGCCGACCCGGCCGCCGCTCGCGACCCCGAGCGCGTGGTCGACTATCTGCTCAAGCTCACGCTCGGACGCACGCCCCAGCACACGCGTGAGCCGCTGCTTGCGTTCCTGAAGGAGCACGAGAACCAACTGTCGGACGACCATCTCCGCGGCGTGCTGCTTCTGATCACCGCGATGCCGGAATATCAGCTCTGCTAGTCCGATCCGCCCTCGATCTCTGACCCCGAACCCACGATCCGCTTCTTCCAAGCGTCCCCGAAAGAGTGAACCATGTCGAACGACCCCACCATGTTCTCCCGGCGTCTCTTCATGCGGAACGGCCTTGTGCTCGGCTCCGCGGCCGCCACGGTCCCGGCGTTCATCTCAAGCTCCGCCCAGGCGATGGTGCTTCGGATGCTCGAAGCGGGCGTCACGAGCGTTCCGGGCGTACCCGATGATCGCATTCTCGTCGTGCTGCAGCTCGGCGGCGGCAACGACGGCCTGAACACCATGGTCCCCTTCGGGATGGGCGAGTACTACAAGGCGCGTCCGGCGATCGGGATCCCCGCAGACCAGGTGCTCAATGTCGGCGGCGACGGCGTGGGGCTCCACCCGGCTCTGCGCGGCATCAAAGCCATGTACGACGAGGGGCTGATGGGCGTGGTGCAGGGCGCGGGCTATCCCAACCCCAACCGCTCGCACTTCAAGAGCATGGACATCTGGCACACGGCCGACATGAACGGCACCGGCGACGGCTGGCTTGGCCGGTACCTGGACGCGGAGTGCTGCGGCTACGGCAAGGGCGAAAGCGGCAAGCCGGACGGGTCCAAGCAAGCCGAGAAGAAGCCCGCGACCGTCGAGGGCATGCCGAGCATCGCGATCGGGCGTACTGCGCCGCTTGCGCTCAACGGCCGCGCGGCCAAACCCGTGAGCTTTGAGACCGCCGACCTCTTCAAGTGGTCCGGCGAGGACATCCATGAATCCCTGAAGGACCCGTACCACGAGATCAACCGCCGCGGCGAAGCCCGCGACGTGCCCGAAGACTCCAACGCCGCATTCCTCCTGCGTACGGCGATGGATGCGCAGGTGGCCAGCGACCAGATCCGCAAAGCCGTCGCCGCGACCCCGCTGGTTCAGTACGGGAACACCGGCGTCGCTCGCGACCTGCAGATGGTCGCCAAGATGATCCGCGCCGGCCTCAAGACGCGCGTGTACTACGTCAGTCACGGCGGCTTTGACACCCACGCGGGCCAGGGCGGCGCCCAGGGCAACCACGCCCGCCTTCTTCAGCAATGGGGCGACGCGATCAAAGCCTTCTACGACGACCTCAAGAAGCAGGGCAACGACCAGCGCGTGCTCACGATGAGCTTCTCCGAATTCGGCCGCCGCGTGAACCAGAACGCAAGCCAGGGCACGGACCATGGCACCGCCGCTCCGCTCTTCATGTTCGGGCCGATGGTCAAGCCCGGCGTGCTCAACGGGCACCCGTCGCTCAAGGACCTCGACCAGGGCGATCTCAAGCACACCGTCGACTTCCGGTCGGTGTACGCGGGGATCCTCGACGGCTGGCTCAAGGGCGACAGCAAGTACGCCCTTGAGGGGACGTTCCGGCCCTTCGACGTGCTGAAGAAGGTCTGATGGCTCGATCGGACGCATCGGCCTCGCCTACGGTCGGCCATGCCGCGATGCCCATGGGCCAAAGGTGAGCTTTACGAGCGTTACCATGACACGGAGTGGGGCGTGCCCGTGCGCGACGACCGGACGCTCTTTGAGTTTCTGATCCTCGAAGGGGCGCAGGCGGGCTTGTCGTGGATCACGATCCTGAACAAGCGCGAGCGGTACCGCGAGGTCTTCGCCGAGTTCGATCCCGAGAAGATCGCTCGGTTCACTCCGGCGAAGGTCGAGAAGCTGCTGCTGGACCCGGGCATCGTGCGGAACAGGCTCAAGGTGAACGCGGCGGTCCTCAACGCGAAAGCGTACCTCGCCCTGCGGGAATCGGGCGTCACGCTGACGGACTTCCTCTGGTCGTTCCCAGACCCATCGGGCAAGCGAACGCCGATCATCAACCATCACGCGGCGATGAAGTCCGTCCCGGCGAGCACGCCGGTGTCGGTCGCGATTTCGAAAGCTCTGGCGAAGCGCGGGTTCAAGTTCATCGGCCCGACGATCATGTACGCGTTCATGCAGGCGACGGGGATGGTCAACGACCATCTGACGACGTGTCCGAGGCATGCGGAGCTGTCGTAGAGCTGGGCGTGGTGGCGGGCTGATGCGGCTCGATGTGGACGAGGACGCCGGCGACCTCGGGGATTTCGCGGCGGATCGCGGCTTTCACCTTGCCGGAGATGATGTGGCCTTCGTGGACGGAGAGGTGAGGGTCGACCTCCACGTGCATGTCGACCCAGTAGCGTGTGCCGGCTTTGCGGGCGTGGGCCTGTTCGATGTCGCGGACTCCGTCGACGGTGCGGGCGACCGCGGCGGCGCGTTCGGGAATGTCGCCGGGACGCTTGTCGAGGAGCTCGGAGATGGGCGGCCGGGCGATGGTGACGGCGTTCCACGCGATGGTGACGGACGCGAGGATGGCGGCCCAGTCGTCGGCGGGCTCCCAGCCTTCGCCGCCGATGAGCGCGATAGAGATACCGACGAAGGCGGCGAGGGAGGTGATGGCGTCGGCGCGGTGATGCCACGCGTCGGTGTGGACGGCGGTGCTTCCTTCGCGGCGGGCGACGCTTCTGGCGACGCGGAACATGGTTTCCTTGGTGGCGACGACGACGACGAGGACGACGAGGGTCCACCAGGCGGGTGTGCTGTGGGGGGTGATGATCTCGTGGATCGACTTGACGACGATCCAGACCGCGGCGGCGAGGAGGAGGCCGGCGACGGCGAGGGAGGCGAGAGCTTCGGCTTTGCCGTGGCCGTAGGGGTGGTTGTCGTCGGGGGGCCTGGCGGCGACGCGGAGACCGCCCCAGATGATCGCGGACCCGACGATGTCGGCGAAGGACTCGACGGCGTCGGCGACGAGGGCGTAGCTGTTGCCGAGAATTCCGGCGACCAGCTTGACCATCGCGAGGACGAAGTTCACGGCCATGCCGACGAGCGTGACACGCATCGTGCGGCGGTTTGCGTGATCCGGGTCGGGCGAAGCGCCGTCGCTCATGGTGAAACTGTAGGAACCGGCTA
>JBIKTT010000357.1:0-3572 GCA_044347925.1 Phycisphaerales bacterium | reverse complement strand
ACAAGGTTCTGGTTCTTTCTACTCGCCGTCATGTTCGCGACCACATGTGCTCTGGACGTGTGCCAGCCCGAACCTGATTCCGCAGCGCCGACGGCGGCTGCCTCCACCGTCGAGTGGGTCACACGCGAGGTCAAGGCCCCGCGCGTGTCGTTCCACACCTTCGACAGCGCAGCGGCCAAGACCAAGGTCAGTTACCACCTCTACACCCCCGCGGCGTACGACGCGGCGGCGAGCAAGGACCGGCGCTTCCCCGTCGTCTACTGGCTGCACGGTTCGGGCGGCGGGCTCTCGGGCATCCCGCAGGTCGCCCGGCATTTCGACGAAGCCATCGCGGCGGGCAAGACGCCGCCATGCCTGGTGGTGTTCGTCAATGGACTCGTCGAAGGGATGTATGTCGACTGGAAGGACGGCACCGCGCCGCTGGAGACGGTGATCGTCAAGAATCTCATGCCGCACATCGACGCGACCTATCGCACCATCGCCACGCGCGACGGTCGCCTCCTCGACGGCTTCAGCATGGGCGGCTACGGCGCGGCTCGGCTGGGCTTCAAGTTCCCCGAGATGTTCCGGGCCGTGTCGATCGTCGGCGCGGGGCCGATGCAGCCCGAACTCGTGCAGGCGCCTCGGGCTGGGAGGCAGCGTGCGGCAGAGGTGCTGAGCAAGGTCTACGGCGGCGATCAGGCCTATTTCCGCAGCGTGAGTCCGCGAGCGCTCGCTGAGCAGAACGCCAAGGCCATCTCCGCCGGCTCGCTCGTCCGCGTCGTCATCGGCGATAAGGACGAGACGTTCGCGCCGAACAAGGAGTTCCACGAGCACCTCGAACGCCTGAAGATCCCGCACACCTGGACAGTGCTCCCCGGCATCGAGCACGACCCGATGGGCGTGCTCAGCGCGATGGGCGATGACAACTGGAGTTTC
Organism: Phycisphaerales bacterium; assembly: GCA_044347925.1. Taxonomy (GTDB): domain Bacteria; phylum Planctomycetota; class Phycisphaerae; order Phycisphaerales; family UBA1924; genus UBA2396. Next base: position 2,654 of record JBIKTT010000357.1, on the reverse strand, counting down.
TATCGCGAAGCATTCGTTCAAGGACTCGGAGCTCAGCCAGCTGCCAGCAGCACACGCACGCCCGACGGCGAAGTCAAGATCACGATCGCTGGCCGCGATCGGCGAGCCCTGATGGTGAACGCCCCTGTCGACGCCTCGAACCGACCTGTCGTCCTCGTACTTCACGGCGGCATGGGCAACGCCGAGGACATGCGCCGCAGGACCGGCTTCGACGCCCTCGCCAGGAAGGAAGGCTTCATGGTGGTCTACGCCGAGGGCACGGACTTCGGCGATGGCCGATACGCATGGAACACAGGCTACTTGCTCCGTCGGCGGGTGAAGGACGCCGACGACATCGCGTACTTCGACACGCTCATCGACACGCTCGTCCGCGATCACGGCGCGGACCCGGCACGCATCTACATGACCGGCGGCTCCAACGGCGGGATGATGACCTTCGTCTATGCCGTTGCCCGCCCACAGAAGCTCGCCGCGATTGCCCCGATCGTCGCGAGCATGTTTACGTTCGACACCGTGCCGACGGTCCCGCTACCCATCCTGATGATCAACGGCGGCCAAGACGAAGAAGTGCCACTTGACGGTGGCATGAGCCGCAATGCGGTGGTCCGATCGGCGCAGTCTGTGCCGTTCAAGCCCGTGCGGGACGTCGTCGACTTCTGGGTAAAGGCCAACAAGTCCACGCCGGAAGGGGTCACGGTCGCTTCCGGAACAGTCACCACGACCACCTATGCCGCAGGGCAGGGTGGCGCTGTCACGGAGTTCGTGCTCGACAGCGCGGGCGGACATGGTTGGCCGGGGTCGCGCGCGCGCCGCGGCAACAACGCGCCGATTGCGTCGTTCTCCGGAGCCGAGCGAGCGTGGGCGTTCTTCAGAGACAAGAGTCGCTCTCCCGACAACCAGACGCCGGACGACAAGCAGAAGCAGCGATGAACCGTGAGCGGGGCTGTCGCCCTCGCCTTGCACCGTCCACAGGCCCCGGGGGCGAGGACGGAGTCGCCCCCCGCGGTGCAGGGTCTGTCGATATCGCTAGCCCGACACGGGACGCAGACTGAATAGTGGAGACGGGTCACCTGCTTGAACTCGACCGTCTGCCTCTCCGAGCGTCGCTCCTCATCAGGAGGTCGATGTCCGAATTCTCGATCGAACCAATTGATTTGCTGATCATCCAGCGTGGGCTTCATGTGGCGGAGTGCCTTGGACGCCGCTCCGTTGCACGGAACCGATGTACGGAGTGGAGCGAGTGCGATCCTCGCGTGCCGTGCCGTCCAACAGCGGCCTCGGCTACTTCGGCTGCGCCACTCCGCACCGGTCGCACTGCAGGACCGACTCCCGGACGCGCAGCACGGCGCCAATCGATGCGCAGACCAGCGCGAAGAACAGTGAAGTGGCCATCGTCGGGAGAGCGAGCGCTGAAGCCACGAACGCGGCGATGAGGCCTTCGGCGGACGCGACCCTCGAGCTGCCTTGCATCGCGGCGACTGCGACCAACCCGAGAACCAGGATCGCGAGCATCACGACCAGCATCGCGATAGCCATCCACGCGATGCCGAGCGACGCGGCCGTGCGTCCGAAGCGGTATCGGGAAAAGTGGCTCGTGAACTTGCTGCCGCAGACTGGACACAACAGTGCGATGACCGCAGTGGCCCGGGGTGCTCCACGCGGCGGCGCAGGGCTGGCACGGGGGGTCTGCGACCGCCTCGCGGTACGACCGCGCATCGACCGCCACCGACAGCTCTTGACCGGTCGCCTTGTCGGCCCCCGAACTCTGGACTGCTTCATGTCTGTGCTTGTCGTTGCCGGCGCAGGCCTGCGCCTCGGCAAGGCTGGTGCGTGCGGTCCGCATCGCCCCACTCCGGGCGTTGCGGCGGTTGTGCCTGCGATCGGGAGCGCCGACTCGACACTCCCGAGTTCCGACGAGACGGTCCGAGCTCGGGTCGATGACCTCGAGAAGGATGCCGTCGGTCCCCTGTCTCACTACGACGCCGGCGCGTCGAGGGCCGCGATGTCGTCGAAGTCTCTGCCGGGCGTTGTCTGACTTGACTGGATGCTACCGTTGAACCTGCTGCCTGCCGGCGTCGGGGGGACATTGCTTGGAGCGGTGCTCGGCCAAGAGCGTTGACAATTCCTCCGACTACATCTCAAGCAGCTGGAACATGGCCGCACCGACGAGGAGCTTCTTGGGGCGACCATCGCCCTGAGCGGTCGACCAAGACTCGTCGAGTTCATCCACCAACGCCCGACGAGATCCGGGAGACGCTCGATGTCCGCGTGCTGATGGGCGGCGGAACGACAACGGTCCACGGCAGGAAAGCGCTCGAAGCGTACGGCGCCCGAGCACAATCCTGCGCGATGGTCCACGTTTCGGGATCGTCAGCCCCAAGCGCCAAGCAGGATCGCAAGGTCCGGCGCACCGACGCTTCCGTCACCGTCGAGGTCGCCCGGGCCTGATCCACCCCATGCGCCGAGCAGAGTCGCGAGATCCACCGCATTGACGCTGCCGTCGCAGTCGAGGTCGGCGACCGCGCAGGGAGCGAGGATGGGCTGTGTCAGGAGCCAAGCTTCGACGACCTGATCTGCGCCCTGCCCCCGAACGCCGAAGCCGGTGATGTATCTGTTGACGCCGTCGCTGGAGATGGACCATGCTTCGCTCTGCA
>JBIKTT010000356.1:0-3593 GCA_044347925.1 Phycisphaerales bacterium | reverse complement strand
TGAACTGGCCGGTCATGGTCATGGCGGGCTGGTCGCCTGTGGAAGAGCCCATGCCGGCGAGGGCGACCTTGGCGAGGCCGAAATCGACGACGACGGGTTCGCCGCGCTGGTCGACGCGGATGTTCGCCGGCTTGAGATCGCGGTGGATGACGCCGCGAAGGTGAGCGGCGTTCACGGCGTCGCAGATTTTGATGAAGAGGCGGAGGATGTCTTCGGTCGCCCATGCGCCGGTCACGGCGGCTTGGCTTCCCGAACTTGAGCGGCGAGCGGCTCGCGAACCGGTTCCGGAGCCGGAGTGGTGCTGCGGAGCGGGGACGCCGGACTTGCCCTCGATCAGATCGTCGAGCGGGCGGCCCGAGATGTAGTCCATGACGTAGAAGAACGAGCCATTGCTCGCGACGCCGCTGTCGTGGATGTGGACGATGTTGGGGTGGTTGAGCTGGCCGAGGATCTGGACTTCGCGTTCGAAGCGTGAGCGACCGGAGGTGCCGGCGAAGGGGCCTTCGTGGAGGATCTTGATGGCGACGCGGCGTTTGGTTGCTCTTTGGAGGGCCAGATAGACGACGCCCTGGCCGCCGCGGTGGATCTCGTGGAGGATGTCGTAACCGGGGAAGGCGTCGGGCGGCGGGAGGGCTCCGGTGCGGGACGCGCTGGAGTCGAAAGCTTCGGGCCGCTGGGCTTCCTGGCCGAGGACGGCGTCGATGAGGTGACGTTCGCCCGAGCCGCTGCCCGCTTGCGGGCCGATCGGGGCGTCCTGGAGGGAGGGGGATGGGTCGTTTGGGGTGGTCACGGGGATCGGGTTCGGTTTGGTGGCCGGGAGCGGGCGCGGGGCTTCCGTGAGGCAGGGAACGTCAGGGGTGGTGGAAGTTCACGGGAAAGTCAGCCTGGAGTGGAGAAAAACTTGGAATCCGACCCCAGGATTTCCTTGAGTCGGTCGTGGGCACGGGCTCGGAGCATGTAGGCGGCCCCCTCGGACCGCTTCATCTCGGCAGCGATCTCGGACATGGGCTTGCCGGCGAGGTCGTGGCCACGGATGACGCGTTCGTAATCCGGGGGGAGGGCGCGGAGGGCGACCTCAAGCATGCCGCCGGCTTCGTCCTTGGCGACCACGCGGCTTGGGGTGATGGTGTTGATGCCGAGGAGGTTGATGAACGCGGAAGCGGAGTCTTCGCGGTTGGGCGTGACCTTTTTGCGAGGGTCGAAGCGTTTGGCGGCTTCGAGGGAGCGGATGGCGTCGATGAGGTTGTTTTCGGCGAGGCGGGAGACCCAGGCGACGAAGCCGGAGTAGCCGCCGCCGGTGAAGGAGCTCAGGCGGAGGACGACTTCCATGTAGGTGACCTGCATGACGTCGTCGGCTTCGAGCAGGGTTCGGATGGCCGGGGATAGCTTGGGCTCGATGCGAGCGCGGACGCGCGGGCCGACGGCTTCGAGGAGTTCCGCGAGGGACTTGCGATCGCCACCCTTGGCGCGAAGCAGGAGCGCATCGAGGACGGGGTCGGCTTTGGGATCGGGCTTGGGGCCGCCATTGGGGGCGTCGTTCACGCGGGCCTCCTTCGGTGGAGTGTACGATACCTTGATCTCGCGCGCGTCGAGCGCAAGCAGCCAGAGGGAGCACCGATGCCCGATCAAGAGGCCCGACCCAAACCATCTCCGGACGCTGAGCAGGCCGAACGGGCCGCGGACATCCGTGGATTCTCGACGATGGATCTGCCGTCGCCGTTTGAATTCGGGATGCCGATTCCGACGCGGGTGGGGCCGTACATCGTGCTGAGCAGGCTGGGCGAGGGCGGAATGGGCGTGGTCGTGGAAGCCGAGCACGAACGGCTGCGGAGCCGGGCGGCGCTCAAGCTGATGCGGCGGTCGGCCGCCCGGGCGCCGTCGGCTTCGGCGGTCGAGCGGTTCGTCGCGGAGTCTCGGTACCTGGCGATGCTGGAGCATCCGGCGATCTGCCGCGTGCTTCACGCGGGGACTTACGTCGACGCGCGGGGGGAGTCGCTCCCGTACTTCGCGATGGAGCTTGTGGAGGGCGGGAGGGACATCCGGCGGTACTGTCTCGCGGAATCGCCGACGATCCGCGACCGGGCCCGGCTGATGCTGCCGATTCTGGACGCGGTGGAGTACGGGCACCAGCGCGGTGTCCTCCACCGGGACCTCAAGCCGGAGAACATCCTTGTCCGCGGCGGGGGAAGTTCGGGCGGGACGGGCGACAGCGTCAAAGCCAAGCTGATCGACTTCGGCATCGCGCACGCGGTCGGCGACGCGCCGGGAAAGAGCAGGCTGACCGTCGTGGGGTCCTTCATCGGAACGCCGCGATACGCAAGCCCCGAGCAGCTCTCCGGGAACCCCAAGCTCGTCGATCAGCGGACGGATGTTTACGCGCTGGGCATCGTTCTCAGCGAGCTCCTGCTCAACCAGCATCCGTACGGGATGGTGGATGTCGATGTGGAGTCGGCGAGCGAAGCTTTGAAACGCACGCCGGACTTGCGAACCGGGAGCGACGGCCAGCCGGTTGATCGCGATCTGGAGACGATTCTCCGCACGGCGGTCGCGCGAGATCCCGATGAGCGGTACCAGACCGTCGCGGCGATGGCGACGGATCTGCGCCGGTGGCTGAACGACGAGCCGGTGCTTGCGCGGCGTCCGTCGTGGTGGATGATCGGGCTTCGGCGCGCGCGCTCGCTGACGAGCCGAAATCGGCCCCTGGCCCGCGTGGGGGTCGTTGCGGCGGCGACCTTGCTTGCGATGCTTCCCTTCGGCGTGATGCGGGACGTGGTCGCCGGTGCGCAGGGCGCGCTCGCGGTGGCGATGGCACCCGCGTGGACGCCGCCCGCGTCGTCGGACGGGGTCGCGGTCGCGTTGATCACCGACGAGACCAAGCCCGAGACACTGGGCGCGGCTCTGGGGATCGAGATCGCTCCCCAGGTCGGGCCGACGTGGCGGCGGATGCACGGGAAGGTGATCGAGAAGCTCGCGGAAGCGGGCGCGGCGGGGGTCGTGCTCGACATGGCTTTCTCGAAGGATGCCGATGACCCGGCTTTTGATCGTGACTTTGCGGCCAGCATCGACAAGGCGCAGGGGGCGGGAGTGCCGGTCAGCGTCGGGGTCTTCAACTGGTTTGATCGGACGGCGCCGTTCCTTCGAGGGAAGGTGTTCGAGGGCGGCGCGACGTTCGCAACGATGCCGGGGATGTGGGTGGTCGATCTGGCGATGATGAGGGACGACGGCAGCTCGCCGGGCGCGATCGGTTCGCTTGCGCTCAACGGCCTTGCGGCGGCGCGGGCGCCCGGAGCGGTGCCCCTGGCGGCGCTGCACGATTCTCAACAGGTTGTCGAGGTGCGTTACGTTCGCTCGCATGACGGGCGCGTTGTGGAGGACTCCGTCCGCGATGTCATTCCGGCGCAGATCGCCCTTGTCGGAGCGGACGACCTTCAGATCGGACTGCGGGCGAGCGACCGGGCCGCGAGGATCCTCGTTCCGCCGTGGGATCGGGAAGCCGAAGCCCGGGCGACGATCGAGTACGCCGACCTTGCCCGCGGGGACCCGCAAGCTCTCGCCCGCGTGGCGGGGAAGGTCGTGATCATCGCCCGCTGCGA
>JBIKTT010000355.1:0-3608 GCA_044347925.1 Phycisphaerales bacterium | reverse complement strand
CGACCTCGCCCAGCTCCGCCAAAACCTCACCAGCGCCCAGCAGCAAGCTTCACAGATGCTCAAAGCTCTGCAGGAAGCCACCGCCCGCGCCGAAGCCGCCGAAAAGGTCGCTCTCGACCTCCGCACCGAACTCGACCAGTCCGCTTCCCGCGACGAGGAATCCCAGGCCGCCGCTCAGGAACGCGATGCGCTCCGCAAAGCCGCCGAGACCCTCCGCGACAAGCTCCGCGAGACCGAGGAACGCGAAGCCCGCCTCAACGCCGCCGTCAAAGCGCTCCGCGAACAGGGCGATGTCCTCGCCAAGGAACGCGACGAACTCAAGATCGCCGTCGAACGCGCCCACGACTCCGCCGCCAAAGCCAGCGCGGACCCCGCCGAACTTGCTTCACTCAAGTCCACCCTCGCCAAAGCGGAATCCGAACGCGACGAGAACAGCTCACGCCTCTCCGGAACGCTCAAGGAACTCGGCGACGCCCGCCTCATCATCGATGACCTCCGCGGCCAGCTCGAACAGCACGAGCGAGACACCAAGGAACTCGAAACCGTCCTCGATCAGCTCCGCGAACGCCTCCGGACCGAAGCCGCGAAAGCCGAAGCTTTCGCCGAGCAGGCTCGCACCACCAGCCAGCCCCAGCCCGCACCCCAGGCCGAACCCGCCGCCGGAACCGGAAACCCCGTTCGGATGCGCCGCATCGAACTCGCTCGCAAGCTCGCTCGCGACAAAGCCAAGAAAATCCGCCGCGTCAGCGACGCCCTTGGTAAACGCTACGAACAGTGCGAGCAGGTCCTCGCGCTCCGCCAGGACGTCCTCGCCGCCAAACGCTCCGTCGAAGCCGCCCACCGCAAGCAGCAGGGCGAGGAAGCCCGAAGCCGTACCGCTTCCTCCCTCTTCTTTCTCGCCTGCACCGCGAGCGTCCTGGCCGTCGGAAGCTGGTTCATCGCTGGACAGGTCGCCCCCGAGACCTACACCGCCAAGGTCGTCTTCGCCGCCGACAGCCCCGACCGCCAGCTCAGCGCTGGCGAACTCGAGGAGTGGAACTCCTTCCACACCCAGCTTGTCGAGGATCCTCGCTTCCACGAATTCGCTTCCCAACGCCTCGCCAAGCAGGGCCTCGCCGGTCTGGGCACGCCCACCGCGCTCCGCGAACGCCTCAAGGAGTCGGCCGAGATCACAAGCAACAAACCCGGCGAAATGACCATCGAGATGAAGGGCCTCGGACGCGAACGCGTCGAACGCGAGCTTCAGATGATCGCCATCACCCTCCAAAGCCAGGCCCGCGAAGCCAAGGACCGCCGCGCCGACGGCGCCAACACCATCATCAGCCAGCCCGCCAAAGCCGGCGCTGAGCCCGTCGAAAGCGTCCGCACGGTCTACGCCGGAGGCATCTTCGGCGGCGGAGTCCTCATCTTCGGAGTCCTCGCCGGCGTCTTCTGGTCACGCCTCGCCAACGCCAAGATGAAGTTCGACCTCAGCCAGTCCGTCGACGCCACGGCCGACGAAGACCGGTGGAACAAGTTCGAACGCAAAGCCGCCTGACCACAGCCGACGCCCAAACACAAACGCCCCGGGCCAACAGCCCGGGGCGTTCTTGTTGATTGACTGGGAACTAGCGGCTTACGCCATGCGGAAGACGATCTCGCCGGTCGACGCCGCTCGCCCACGGGCGGCCGACACCAGAGCAAGCCGCATCGGCTCGTTGCCCTGCAGGTTCACCTTGCGACGGACCAGAATTCCGTTGCTCTCAAACTCGTCCAGCTGCTCGGCAACCTTTCCGTTCTCGTCCAGCACGACCAGGCGGAGCGTGTGCCCCTCGGCCACGGACGTCTCGCAATAAAGCAGCGCCTGCGACCATTCCGGGCTCGTGTACACCGCGGCGCTCCCGCGCTGCGTCTCGCGGGCGGCGGCCATCAGATACCGGCCGACGTCCTTGCCGAAGAGCTGCTCACGCATGAACTCCGCGCCGAAGGTGTCGACCATCTTCGCCGTCTCGAGATTCTCGCGGGTCGCGCTCTGAAGATGCTCGCCCGTCAGGCGGACGTGGATCAGCGCCGCACCCATCACCAGAGCGGCCGTCGCGAACCCGATCGCGCTCGCACGCCACACGCGGTGAACGCCGGCGGCTCGCATCATCGGAAGGGGCCGGGCCCGATCCGAAGCGTCTTGCGTCCGGACGACGACGCCCTGAGCTTCCGCCGCGGCTTGCACCTGCGCCATCCGAACCGCTTCACGCACCTTGGGCCAGAGCGATTCCGGCAGGTCGACCTGCGGGAGGAGGGCGTCGACCCGGCAAAGGCGGGCCTGCTCCTGGCGGATCTGCGCCTGGAGCGCGGCCGGAGCCGCGTGGAACGCACGCTCAAACGCTTCGCGGTCCTGCTCATCGAGCAGGCCGAGCGAATCGAGTTGGGCGCTTTCGAGAAGTTCCTGGATCGTCATGTGGTCATTTCCTCGCTCGTTCGTTCACGGAGCCTCGTCAGTGCACGACTGAGCGCCGACTTGATGGTCCCCAATGGAGTGTTCAACTCTTCCCCGATCTGCCGGAGGGTCTGCCCCCCGAGATAAGCCCTTGTCACGACCGTCCGCTGCAATTCCGGGAGCGACTCGATCTTCTTGAGCATCGCGCTCAGCCGCTCCTCACGCTCCGCCGAGGTCGGCCCCGGCTTGAGCTCCGCCATCGAAACGCCCTGCGCCTCATCAAGAGACGAAGGCCTGATCCTCGCCCGCGTCCGCCGCATCCGGTCGACCAGTTGCCTACGCGCGATCAAGATCACCCAGGTCACCAACGCTGCCCGCTTGGGGTCGTATCGGTCGGCCGTCCGCCAAAGCCGCACGAAGATCTCCTGAACGGCATCCTCGGCATCCCCGCGCGCCGGAACGGCTTGGAAAGCCATCCGGTACACCAGCGACCCGAACCGCTCGTAGAGCAGGGCAAGACCGGCCTCGCTGTTGGCGGCCACTTGCCGCATCAACTCGAGATCCTTCACGCCCTGTTCTTCACGCTGCGTCATCGAACGTCCCCGACTCGGTCCACGCGTGCTTCGTGGCTTCTCCGGGTGGTGCGGCCCCGTGGCCTGGTTTCAACCCTCCTGCGGCGGCCCGAACGAGCTTCCGCGTAGCGTACCCAACTTCCCTCTCCGGGGCTTTATTCCCCGGCCTGCAAACCGATTCGCAAGCCGCGGCCGTGGGTTGCTTCCAAGACGACAAACCGACACCTTTTCCCACGACCAATCGCACTTTGTTACCCTATCATAATACAAACCACTTGATTCTGTGCAGGGCTCGTCAAGATTGGGTTGCATCGAAACCACATTTCCTGTAACCTTTGGGCGGCCTTTGACGATCCAAGGTTGTGGAGGTCCTCGTGGTGACCGAGAACAGACATCGCACGCATCGTGGGACGGGGGTCCCGCGCGGCAGAGCGTTCACGCTCGTCGACGTGATCGTTTCGATCACGGTCATCGGCGTGCTGATCGGAATTCTGCTCCCAAGCTTGGCCTCGGTCCACGAAACCGCCCGCCGCACGGTGTGCACCTCCAATCTGCGTCAGGTCGGCCTTGGCATCGCTTCCTTCGCCGATCAGAACGGCGGCCGAGTCCCCACCAGCGTCTTC
>JBIKTT010000410.1:0-3196 GCA_044347925.1 Phycisphaerales bacterium | reverse complement strand
CAAGAGGAGGACGTCCGGGGCTTGGAGGAGGAGCTTGGCAAGGGCGACGCGGCCCTTCTGGCCGCCGGAGAGGCCGCGGACGGGGATGGAGAACTGAGCATCGGTGAAGCCCAGGCCGTGAAGGACCTCGTCGATCTTGTGGTCGACGGCGTATCCGCCGGCTTGCTCCATCTCGGCTTCGAGCGTCGACTGCTTCTTCATGAGCTTGTCGAGTTCGTCGCCCTGAGCGGTTTCCATTTTGTGGAAGACGTCGTCGAGCTGCTTGTGGAGGTCGTGGAGCTTCTCGAAAGCGGCTTCGGCGGCGCCGCGGAGGGTGTCCTCGGGGTCGAGCTTGTGGTCCTGGTGGAGGTATCCGGCGGTCATGCCGCGCTGGAGGGAGACCTCGCCGTCGTCGGGCTTGATGATGCCGGCGAGGATCTTGAGGAAGGTGGACTTTCCGCAGCCGTTTCGGCCGACGATGCCGATGCGTTCGCCGGGTTCGAGGTTGAGGGAGACGCCGTCGAGAATCTGTCGGTGTCCGTAAGTATGAGCGATGTTGGTGGACGAGATCAGGGGCATTGCGGTTCCGGTTGGTTCGATGTCCGTGAGGGATCCGGATAGTAGGGAAGGGAGGGGGTGGGTTACAGCGCGAATTGGAGGTCGGATCGTGCAACCGAACAACCGCCGTCGGGCTACATTGGCGGGCGGGTGGAGTTCAAGGAGCGGTGATGCGAAGCACGCGAAGCAGTCGGGGTGGTGTCTGGCGGTGGGTCGGTTCGGGTATGGTGGTCGCGGCTTCGATGCTGGCGGGGTGTTCCGGCGGCCCGGCACCGGTGGAGCGGACGCCGCTCACGGTCGAGCAACGGAATCTGAACGTGGAGTCGTTCGACCAGGTCTGGACGACGATCCGCGATGAGCACTTTGACCCGACCTTGGGCGGGCTGGACTGGAACGCGGTGAAAGCGGAGCTTCGCCCGAAGGTCGAGACGGCCGGATCGATGGATGCGGCTCGCGAGGCGATGTCGGCGATGATCGCGAGGCTGGGGCAGTCGCACTTTGGCATCATTCCCGCCGCGGCGTATGACGAGGTGGAGGGGGACAAGCCTGCCGACAAGAAGGGTGACGGCGGGGACGACAAGAAGCTGGCCGGCGACGGTGCTTCGGGCGTCCACTTCCGCGCCGTCAACGATCAGGCGGTTGTGCTTCGCGTGGATTCCGGGTCGGCGGCGGAGCGGGCGGGCGTGAAGCCCGGCTGGATCCTCGACGGTGCCGAGCGGACGCTCACGGCGATCAAGAACGCGTACGGCGACACCGTCAAGGGCAGGACGATGGCCGCGCGGGCTCTGGACAACAAGCTGAGCGGGGGCGTGGGCGAGGTGATCAGCCCGACGTTCATCGACGGGAAGGACCGCAAGGTGACCGTGCCCATCACGCTGGGTGCGCCCGCGGGCAAGCCGACGACGCTTGGCAATCTTCCGACGATGTACGTGACCTTCGACTCGCGGCGGATCGCGGACACGAGCGCCTCCGGCCGCGATGTGGGGTACTTCACCTTTTCGGCGTTCCTCGACCCGGCTCGGATCATGCCGAAGATCGTCGAAGCGGTCGCGTCTTTCGGCGACTGCGCCGGGATCGTGATCGATCTTCGCGGGAATCCCGGCGGCATCGGCGCGATGGCGACCGGCGTCGCGGGGCGGTTTATCGGCGAGCAGGTCACGCTCGGCGAGATGAACATGCGTGATTCGAGCTTCAAGTTCATCGTTTTCCCGCAGGCCCGTCGGTTCGAGGGGCCGGTCGCGATCATCGTCGATGAGACCTCGGCTTCCACGTCCGAGATTTTCGCGGGCGGGATGAAGGATCTGGGTCGCGCCCGGGTCTTCGGGACGCCGTCGGCGGGGCAGGCGCTGCCGTCGACGATCGTGCGCCTTCCCAACGGCGACGGGTTTCAGTACGCGTTCGCAAACTACGTTTCGGCGGGCGGGAAAGCTCTGGAAGGCGACGGCGTGACGCCCGACACGATCGCGCCGCCGGAGCGGTCGCGGCTCCTGGCGGGCGGCGATCCCGCTCTGGACGCGGCGGTTGCCTGGATCCGCGAGCAACAGGCCAAGGTTTCCCTCCAATAATCGATCGGTTCCCCGTGAACGCCAAGAAGGGCGTTCTGATTCGGCACACCCTCCAGAAGGAGCTCTTTGAATGTCCTCCACCCGCTTGTTCGTCCGTTCGACCTTTGCTCTGATGTTCGTCGCCGGTGCGGCGCTCGCCCAGAACGCGGCTCCGCCCGCGCAGCCGGCCAAGCCCGCGACGCCCGCCGCTCCGGCGCAGCCCGCGACCCCGGCCACGCCCGCGACGCCGAAATCGGATGAGAAGCTCCCCTCCGGCAAAGACGTGCTCGCCAAGTACGTGGAAGCCACCGGCGGCCGGGCCGCGTACGAGAAGATCAAGACCCGTGTAAGCGAGGGTTCCTTCGAGATGAAGCCGATGGGCGTGATGGGCACGATGAAGCTCGTCCAGCAGGCTCCCGCGATGATGTCCCTCACGCTCGACATCGAGAGCATCGGCGCGATCGTCCAGGGCAACAACGGCACGCACGCCTGGATGTCCAACCCGATCCAGGGCACCCGCCTCCTCGACGGCGATGAGCTCGAGGAAAGCAACCGCCAGGCCCAGCTCGCGGCCGAGCTCAATCCCGACATCGTGTACAAGAGCGTCGAGTGCGTCGGCGTTGAGAAGGTCGGCGAGATCGAGTGCTACAAGGTTGAGCTCGTGACCAAGGGCGACTCCAAGCGCTCCGCGTTCTACGGCAAGCAGGACGGCCTGCTCCACCGTCTCGACATGACCGTCAAGTCGCCTGCGGGCGAAGCCAAAGCTTCCAACCTTCTCGAGGATTATCGCGACGTCGACGGCGTCAAGGTCCCCTTCAAGGTCACGATGGCGGTCAGCGCCGGCGTCAAGATCGAGCAGGTCATGACCTTCAGCAAGATCTCCCACAACGCCGAGGTCCCCGCCGACTCCTTCACCCCGCCCAAGGAAGTCCAGGAGCTCATCGACGCCAAGAAGAAGGCCGCCGAGAAGCCCGCTGAGCCCAAGAAGTCCGAGGACAAGAAGCCGGAAGAGAAGAAGGCCGAACCCAAGGCCGAACCCAAGAAGTAAACCGCTGCTCACATCAGCAAGCCGCGCCGAGCCATCGGCGCGGTTTTTTCATGGGCCCGCTTTCGCG
>JBIKTT010000012.1:0-12363 GCA_044347925.1 Phycisphaerales bacterium | reverse complement strand
TCCGCACCGCGCCGGTCCGCGGCCAGTGCCCGCAAAGCGAGCGGATCTGCGCCACGCAGCGGTCAAAGTCCATCCGCCCCGCGAGCGACACGATCGTGTTGTCCGCCGAGTACCGATGCTCGAAGTACGCCGACATCTGGTCGCGGGTCAGGGCTTTGATCGAGTCGTCGGTGCCGAGCACACGGTGCGACATCGGGTGCTCGCCGTAATGCTGCTCGATGGCTTTCTCGTAGAGCACCCAGAACGGCTTGTCCTTGTACATCGCGATCTCTTCGAGGATCACGCCCTTCTCGGTGTCGAAATCGGTCTGCCGCAGCGCCGGCCGCATCATCCGCCCGAGCAGGTCGAGGCTTGTGGCGAGGTGCTCGGGAAGGACCTGCGCGTAGAAGCAGGTCATCTCGTTGCTGGTGTACGCGTTGTTGCGAGCGCCGATCTCGTCGTACGCGCGGTTGAGGTCCTCGGCCGAGAGGTCGCCCGTGCCCTTGAACATCATGTGCTCGAGAAAGTGCGACACGCCCATGACCGGCGTCGCTTCGTCGCGGGCGCCCGTCTTGACGAAGAACCCCGCCGCCGCCGTGTGCGCCGACGGGTCGACTTCTGCGATGATCCTCAGGCCGTTCTCAAGCACCGCGGTACGAAATTCCATGCCCCGAGTGTACCGACAGCGGAACGCCCCGTCAGACCGGGCCACCCCCGAGCGCCGCGATCGCCCCCTCGGGCGTCCCCGAGACACGCAGGGCCCGGCTGGCCGGAAGCCGCAGGAAGCTCTCGTTCCCCGCCAGCTCCAGCCACGTCAGGATGGGATCGAAAAACCCGCGGGTGTTCAGCAGAACGACCGGTTTGGAATGGATCCCGAGCTGGGCCCACGCAAGGCACTCGAAAAGCTCATCAAGCGTCCCGTACCCGCCCGGCAGAGCCATGAACGCATCCGCCGATTCCGCCATGATCATCTTCCGCTCGTGCATCGTCGCGACGATCCGCATGTCGGCGACCTCACGGTGCGCAAGCTCACGGTCGACCAGTTGCTTGGTGATCACGCCGATCACCGACCCTCCGGCCCGCAGGCTTCCATCCGCGACCGCTCCCATCAGCCCGACGCTCCCGCCCCCGTAAATGATCGTGATGCCGCTTCTCGCGGCCAAGCGGCCCACTTCCGCGGCGTGGGCGACGTAGTCGGGGTGAGCGCCCGGAGCGGCGGCGCAGTAGATGCACAGGGTCCGAATCGGCATCGCCGACGGTAGGTTGATGGGAGAAAGCTCAGGCGGGAGCGGCGGCGATCAGGCGTTGTTCGCGGGGCTCTGAGCAGGGCGCTCGCCCGGCATCGCGGCACGCTCGGCCGGATCGGTGATGTACGGCTGGTTGATCGCTCCGCACTTGCCGCAGACCACGCCGTAGGTGCCCGCCGGCTGACCGGTCAGGTCATCGCCGCACCCCAGGCAGAGCAGGCGGTCGGCCTGAAGCCGTGCCGCGATCGTGTTGACCGTCGTCGCCACCGCAAGCACCGCCACGCCGATCACCGGCCACGCGGGAAGCCCCGCGACGGAGATCGTGGCCACCGCCAGCGCGGCGATCGCGATCGTCCACGCCGCAGCCCGGCGACGAAGCACCCGGAACCATCCGCGGTCGCGGAGGCGGGTTTCGGTTTTGTCGGGAGCGCTGCTCATTGGACGGATCCTAGCCCCACAGGTTCAAGCGTTCGTGAAAGGACGGATGAAGATCGGTGCATCCGGTCGAGATCGGGGATCGATCAGCCGTTCCACTTCCGGTAGGGTGCCCCGGTGTAGATGCTCAGCGGCCGGATCAGGCGGTTGTTCGCGTGCTGCTCCATGATGTGGGCGCACCACCCGCTGACGCGGCTTGCGACGAAGATCGGGGTGTACTGGGGGACGGGGATGCCCATCGTGAAGTACGTCATGCCGCAGGGGAAGTCGACGTTGGGGTGGATCTTCTTGTCGCGGAGCATGATCGCTTCGACCTCATCGCCGATCTCGAACCACTTGAGGTAGTCCTTGCCCTTGCTCGTGGCCAGGGCGCGGCCGAGCTTGTTGAGGATCGGGGCCCGGTGGTCCCCGTTCTTGTACACGCGGTGGCCAAAGCCCATGAGCTTGCGCTTGGTCGCGAAGGCGTTCTGCATGAAGTCGTTGATCGACCCTTCGCCGCCCTCGATGTACGCCCGGATCTCGCGGAGCATTTCCATCGCGGCTTCGTTCGCGCCGCCGTGGAGCGGGCCCTTGAGAGCGGCGATCCCGCCGCAGACGGCTCCGTGCATGTCGCTCAGCGTGCCGGCGATGACGCGCGACGTGAAGGTGCTGGCGTTGTAGTCGTGCTCAGCGTAGAGGATGAGCGAAACGTCCATCACGCGGGCCGCTTCCTCGCTGGGCTTCTCGCCCGTCATGAGGTACATCAGGTTCGCGGCGTGTGAGAGGGAAGCGTCGCCGCCGGTCTGGGGCGCGATGAACGGGCGGCCGTCGATGGCGTTCTGCATCTGCCCGATCATGGTCGGGACCTTGGCGAGAAGCCGCTTGGCTTTGCGGAGGTTCGCGGCCGCCGAGTTGTCCTGGCAGTCCTGATCGAGATGGGCCTGCATGCTCACGGCGGTACGGAGCACGTCCATCGGCACCGCGGTGCCCTTGCGGAGTGCGGGGGCGGCGTCCTTGAAGAACTGGCCGATCGCAGCGGGGATGGGTCGCTCGGCGATCAACTCGCCCTTGAAAGCCGCGAGCTCGGCCGGCGAAGCTTTGTGGCCGATCAGGAGGACGTGGGCGACTTCCTCGAAGGTCGCGTTGGCGGCCAGGTCGTGGATCTCGTAGCCGCGGTACCAAAGCCCGCCCTGCTCGATCGAACAGATCTGGGTTTCGCCGGCGACGATGCCCTCAAGACCCTTGGCGAACGTAGCGGCGGCGGTGGAATCGGCCATGGCGGTGCTCCTGAATTCGGGTGAACGCAAATATAGCGCTCCCGTCGGGGCACGGACACGTTACAGAAACGAGGGGATCGTGCGGTGCGCCGTTCAGGCCGCGGCGGCGCTCGGATTGCTCGGTGCAATCGGCGGCGGAGTGATCGTCAGGTCCGTCGTCGTGACGGTGTTGCGGCCCGAACGCTTGCTGGTGTACAGGTTGCGGTCGGCGGTCTCGAGCCAAGCAGCCGGCTGGAGAGCCGTCGCTCCGTTCACGCCCGCCACGCCCATGGAGATCGTGACCTTGCGTTCGGGGTGACGCGGCCAGACCGCCTGCTCGACGCTCTGGCGGATTCGTTCGCACACGGCGGCGGCGTCGATCGCGGTCGTGTCCGGCATCAGGATCACGAACTCCTCGCCGCCGTACCGGCAGACGATGTCCGACTGGCGGCACTCGCGGCGGAGGATCTTGGCCAGGCCCTGCAGCACCGCGTCGCCCGCGGGGTGCCCGAACGTGTCGTTGATCGACTTGAAGTTGTCGGCGTCCGCGATCGCGATCGAGAACGGACGGCTGTGCCGCGTGCTCTTGGAAGCCTCTTCGCTCAGGCGATGGTCGAAGTACGCGCGGTTCCAAAGCCCCGTCAGACCGTCGAGCTGCGCCCGCGACGCCAGCAGCGAAAGCAGGCGGTGAACCCGCAGGGCTGAACGCAAGCGGACCCGAAGCTCGGTGAACTCAAACGGCTTGACGACGTAGTCGATCGCCCCCAGCTCAAAGGCCGTGACCTTGTCCTGCATCCCGGCCATTCCTGAGAGGATGATCACCGGGACGTGATGCGTCGCGGGGTTGTCCTTGAGGGCCCGGAGCACTTCAAACCCGTCCATGCCGGGCATGTCCAGGTCCAGCAGGATCACCGCCGGCGGAACCGCCGCCGCGCGAGCCAGGCCCTCCCGCGGGTCCGCCGTGCAGATCAGGTCGATCTCCTCCTGCTTCAGCCGCGCCGCGAGCAGACGATGAACGTCCAGCGAGTCGTCGATGACCAGTGCCAGCGGGCGCTGTTCATCGGACTGCGCGGGGATCATCGGGGTGGCTTGGGGTGTCTGCATCCGGCGGTTCACACGGGGACGGTCTTAGAAGCGAGGACGTTCGACGGGAAGGCCCGAGCCGGCGGTGGCCCGATGGCAGAGTTCGACGAGTTCGCGGAAGTCGGCGCTGATGGAGGACAGAGCATCCTGCGGGTTCGCCGAGGCTTTCAGCGCCGCTTCCACCCGATCGGCGGCGTCACCGACGATCTGGAAGCCAAAGCCGCCGGCGGACCCCTTGATCTGATGCGTCAGACGCTTGAGCGTGTCGGCGTCACCCGCGTTGTACGCGGTGACAAGGCCGTTGACCCGCGCCGGCAGCTCAGCGAGAAAGATGCCGATGAGGTCGGCCATCTCGGGAGAGTCGGCGAGGTCGCTTCGAAGCGGGCCCGGGGAATCGGGATCGGGCATGGAGCATCTCCTGACGAAAGAGGAGATCGGCGGAGTCCGACGGCTCGTTCACTGAAACTCCCGGCTTTCCCGGAGGTCCTGCGCGTACCGGTGTCAGTACCGGGTCCGGACTGAGTTACCGGCGACGCCGACCGATAAAGAGGCTCGTGCCGCCCAGAAGCGCGACGAGTGACCCCGGCGTGGGTGTCGATTCGCCGTCACGCCCATCTCCGCCGCCTCCGCCCCCGCCCCCTCCTCCAAGGGTCACCGGCTTGCTGAAGCGGAGCAGAGCCACGCAGTCGTCCCAGTCGCGGTCGGAGACACCCTGAGGCATGTCCTCGATGCGCACGGCGATGGTCGTCGCGGTGAGTTGCTCGAACCCGAAGTGGAAGACGTGCGCCGGATCCTCGCCGCGGTAGATCGCGGGCACACCCGTCACGACCCTGTAGTTGAACAGGAGCTCCGACCCCGTGTTGAAGGTGCCAAGCGACCTCGTGTCGCCCGGTCTTGCGGACTTGTTGTTGAAGAGAAACTGGCCCAAACCGGCGGTGCCGTCGTCGCGGTAGAGCATGCCGGTCCAGGAAGCGTTGCCGACCGAGAACACGGCACTCACGGTCGTCCCGTTCTGCGTGAACGTAATCGGTAGTCCGAAAACCACCTCGGCCTTTGCGGACGCGGCGATGCCGGCGGCTGAGACAGCGAGGGCGCAGAGTCTGGCTTGCATGGAGTCCTTCCCGTCTTTGGTTGTCCGGTCCGTCCTGGACCGAGGAACAGTGCTACGGGTCGAGTGTGACCCAAGCGGGTGGGAATGCAACGCGGACCGTCGCGCGCGGGGTGCGATCGAGTGGGGGTGGGGGGTGTGTGTGCCGCGTAGGGGCGGGAAAGGTCCGACAACCGGTCAGAATGACCGGGGATCGTCATGCCGCGACTTGCGGCGCGGTCGGTCGGGGAGCGGAGCCGCGGAAGCTTCGCGGCAAGCAGCGGCGAGGGCTTGGTGGAGCTTTTCGTGGTCGGGGAGGGCGTCGAGGGCTTCGAGCAGGTCATCGACGCGCCAAGCGGGCGGGTCGGCGGGGTTGAGCTTGGCGATGGCGGCATCGCCGAGGGCTTCGTTCGCGGCTTGAAACCACGATGCGGGCGGCGGCTCGTGGACGACGTCGCGGGTCATGCCCGAGTCGCGCGGTTCGACGCCCGGGGGCGGGTCGACCTGGGTGCGGAGCGTCAGGGTCGCCGTGAGCGTGCCCGCGGCGACGGCGACGACGGGCCAGCGGCCAGCGCGGGTCATGGGTTCGCGGCAGACGATCACGATGGGCGTGCGCGCGGCTTCGGCCTGTTCGCGGATGACGCGAGCGTTCATGCCGACGAGGGGGGGCTGCACGAGGTACATGCCGGGAAGGAGGTCCTTGGGCCCGGGCACCGAGGTGAGGATGAGCCTGAGCTGAGCGTCGGCGGCTTCGTGGCGGCGCTGGCGGCGTGCTTCCTGAAGCGGGAGAATGGCGCGGGCCATGCGTTCGAAGTCGTTGGCTTTGCGGGCTTGCGCGAGAGCTTTCTTCGCGTGCCGCTCGACGGCGAAATAGTCGGCGTCGAGCAGCGACTTGCTGGCCTGCTCCATCAGGTCATCGATCATGGGGGCGCGGGACTGGATCATGGACGCTTGGAAGCCTCCTCGATCACAGCGGTCATGCCGCGGAGCATCTGTTCCCAGGACTTGGCGAGTTCGTCCAGGTCAAAGAGCAGGATGTCGGACATCGCGGCCCAGTCCTTGCGCTGGATGCAGCCCTGCAGGTCGCGGAGTTTCTCGACGAGGAACTCGATCTGCGGCGCGACGGCCATGGTGTCGCCGTAGCCGTCGGGAACGCGGAGGGTGCCCAGGTCCAGCGAGAGCATCTCGGCGGCCTGCTGAACACCGCCGGCGACGGCTTGCCAGATGCCGAAGATGGCTTCAAGGTGCTCGCGGGCCTGTTCGGGCTCGCCGCGCTGGATGGTGTGTCCGGCGTGCTGCTGGGTCCCGCGGACGGAGTTGATGGCGTCGGCGGCTTGCACCAGCATCTCGCCGACGACGCGCGTGGGCGATGCGGTTGAGAGGACGACCTCCTGGATGCTGGAGAACTCGTCCTTGAGGGATTTGAGCGTCTCGTCGGGGATGGGAACGCCATCGGCCACGGCGGAGACGATGATGCGTCCGGACGCTTCGGCGTGGCGTGCCGCCGTGGCTAGCGCAAGGGCCAGCGACGGGCGGTCGATGGGGACGAGTTGGCCGTCGAGCATGACTCGCATGGGTGTAGTGTCCCTGGAATCGAGGTCTGATGCAAGCGGGATCCGAACGGACCGCTGCCAAGCTTACGTCGCCGCTCCCGGGGGCACGCGGGCGGCCCTTCGCTTCTGCTTGGCCAGAAGCCTGAGGTTGCGGATGTAGATGACCAGGCCGGGAGCCTGCCCGAGCACGCCCACCGCGTCCTGCCGCCAGACGAAATAGGCGAAGAGAGCCAGGGCCCCAAAGAGGCTGAGGTACCAGAACGCCGCGGGCACGACGCTCTTGCGGCTTTTCTCGGACACGATCCACTGGATCAGCATGCGGCCGGAAAAAGCCGCTTGCCCGGCGAGGCCCAGGCCGACCCAGAGCAGATTCCCCCAAGAAGAGACCTTGAACATCCGGAAGAGGACGTTTCGCCGGGTCTGCTGGAGGGACTCGCGCACTTCCTTGCCGAAGTAGAGCTCGACCTCCTGGGCCGTCATCGACTTGCCGGCTTGTCCAGAGCGCGGCTCGAACTGGTACGCGAGCGGCTGCCCGGGCCCGGCGTCAACGGCGGCGAGGACGCCCTTGACGTTGCCGATCTGGACCGGTTCGCCGCGGCCCTTGGACGGGTCGTAGACGACCCAGAGGGAGACGGCGATCAGCGAGATGAGCGCCGCGGCGGGCTCCCACTTGAGGCGGCGGCGACGGGGAGCGGCCGTGGCGGGTTGCTCGGCGTTCAACGCAGCGCCTCCGCGTGATGGGTGGGGCCTGGTTTGACCTCGGCGCCGGCGGCCGCGGGTGCCGAGACCTCGACGCTTGACGTGGGCCTGCGGCGATTGCGCATGTATCGGACGGCGAAGCAGTCGATGAGCCCCGGGATCGCCCGCTTGAGGCCCGAGCCGTACTTGGTCGTGCCGGCCGCACGCTCGCGGTGGTTGACGCGCACCTCGACGACCTTGCCCCCCATGTGCGCGACGCTGACGGGGATGAACCGGTGCATCCCGCGGAACTCAAGCGGCAACCGCACGGCGTATTCACGCTTCATCACGCGGAGTGAGCAGCCCGTGTCGCGGACCGTGTCGCCGAGAATCATCCGGCGGAAAAGCCGCCCGACAATCGAGCCCCAGCGCCGTACCACCGTGTCCTGCCGCGCGTGCGAGCGGTCGCCCTGCACCATGTCCGCGTTCTGCTCCTTCATCGTTCGGAGCATCATCGGAAGGTCGGCCGGGTCGTTCTGAAGGTCGGCGTCAAGCACCGCGACCAAGCGGCCGCGGCACGCCGCGAAACCGGCTTTGAACGCGGCGGACTGCCCGTTGCCCTTGCCCGGGGGGGTGCTCGTCATCGCCACGCAGCGGAGCCACGGCCGCGTGGGCATCATCGAGCGGACGATCTCGCGCGTGCGGTCGGTCGACCCGTCATCGACGATGATGAACTCGAACGTCAGCCCCGGCACGGCCGAGAGGGCCGCGTGCACCTGGTTGACCAGATTCTCCGCGTTCTCCTGCTCGTTGTGAGCGGGCGCGACCACGGACAATTCCAGAGCATGTTCCGGGGAGGAGCTGGACATCAAGCCCGCATCATAGTGCGGATCGGGATTCCGCGCCCGACGCTCAACAACCGCCCTCGAAGACCTCGACGAACCGGCCGTAGTCGAAGAAATCGAGGAAGCCGTCCCCGTTGGCATCCGCGATCGGGTCCCCGCTCTCAAACGCGCCCACGAACTCGGCGTAGTCGAAAGCGTCGATGAACCCGTCGGCGTTCGCATCCGCCAGACACTCGGGGGGCAGCACGGCTCGGTAAAGCCCGGCTCGCCCCTGCGAGAACGTCGCCCAGAAGGAGACCTCCCCGGCGTCTGAGAGCAGGGAGCGTCGACCATCCGCACCGCCGGTGGCGTTCAGCCAGTAGTTCCCACGCTGTTCGCTCGTGACTCCCGGAATCGACACGATCGGCGCGTCCGTGCCGTCGAACGCCACGGTCTGGCCGGGCTCTGCGATCTGCCGCACGCCCCGGGAAGGAGACCAGGCGTACATCGTGCGGTTCTGCGAGCTGTTGCCCGCGGCGAAGACGACCTGCCGCCGCGCGTTGAGGTATACCACGCCATCGAAATTGGAGAGGTCCCCGATGCGACGTGAACTCCCTGGGACTTCATCGCCTTCGCGTGCGACAAGCATGATGCGGCCGCCGGATCCCGAACTGTCGGCCCGGAAGATGCACATCGCGGTGTCGTTCGACGAGGAGATGCCCGATCCCGAGAGACGGACCTTGAACGTCACGTCGCCGTGGTCGTTGATCGCACAGACGTATCCGAGTGCATTGAACGGGAAGGACGTGATGCTGCCCTCGGGAAGCCCATCGACCGGGTTGCCGATGGTGTAGATCAGCTCAAGGGCGCCTCCGCCGGTGCGGAAGATCCCCGTTCGCCCGGGCGGGTCGCCAGCCCGGTTGCTTTGGCCCGCGAACGCCACATCGCCGTGGGAGTTGATGCCGAGGTAGACCGAGACGCTCCCGAGCCGCTCCTCGGGCGAGAATCCGGGCATCGGCGTGTCCTGATCGAGAAGGATGCGGAGGCCGGAGTTGTCCGAGACAAGCACCGCGGGCCCGGCGAGAGCGTCGTTGCGAAAGTGGGACGCGGTCATGACGATCACGCCGCTGGAGTTGATCGAGAAGTCGTGGGAGAAGTCGCGGTTGGAGAAGCGGACGCCGGGGCGGTTCAGCGGGTCGCTCCCGCTTCGGAACGCGATCTCGGGGCCGGCCGGGGTGGATCGCAAGATCGCGGTGTCGTTGCGGGTCGTGACGTTCGGTCCGGCGAGCAGCGTCGCCGCCGCGATGATGCCCGAGTTGGAGACCGCGTGTTTGTCGAAACGCCCCCACGCCGTTCTGAGCGACGCCGGCGGTGCCTCCAGGAGTTGGTCGGCCCAGAAGAACGGCGTCACCGTCTGGCCCACGACCGCTCCGACAAGCCCAATCTCCTGATCCGACCCGAAGACCGCTGGGGAACCGTTGGGCAAACGGCCCGCCCAGCCCCCGCCGAAGTTCACGTTGAAGGGACGCCCATCGGGCATGACGGCGCGGAAACCGTACTGGACGAACCGCGCGAAGGAAGCCCCCGGTTCGGCGAGGTACACGTTTCTCGGGAACACAGGGCGGTCTGAAATCGCGACGATCCCGTCGTGGCTGACGTCGACGAAGGGGAAAGCTGTGATCGCCGGGCCGCCGCCGGGCGGGGCCGCGGCCGAGAAAACCTGCGTCAGGGGAATGGGCTGGGCGAGCGCGGTGGTTGAAAGCGTGAACCCCGCGGCGAGCACCGTGGATCGCATGGACACCTCCAGAAGACGATCGTACCGGACCGGACCGAAAATCGACCATGAAATCCGTGTTCAGGTCGCGGCCGGTCCCGATGTGTTCGGGTGGCGGCGGGGTCTTGGCTCGGGTACCATCCCGCTTCATGCCCACCTGCACCCCCACCTTGCTCGCCAACACCGACCTCCAGTCGTACCTGCCCATCTTCATCATGGTGCTTCTGGCGATCAATTTCGCCATCATCAACCTAGTGGGCACGCTGCTGCTTGGCCCCAAGCGTGGCGGCAAGACCAAGGGTGCGTCGTACGAGTCGGGCATGAACGCGATCGGGACGGCCCGTAAGCGGTTCAACGTCCGGTTCTATCTGATCGCGATGACGTTCCTCGTATTCGACGTCGAGATCATCTTCCTGTTCCCGTGGGCGGCGACGTTCTCGAACCTTCGCCCGATGAGCGAGGAAGGGCTGATCTGGCTGGGCCGGATCGGGTTCTTCATGTTCACGACCATCGTGATGTACCTGTATGGGCGTCGCAAGGGCGTGTTCAACTTCGACTGAGTGCCCGCCCGCCAACGTCCGCGAACGGTGGTCAACGTCCGAGTGCCGAGGATCGGCGTCGGCAAAGACGGTCTTTCATGCGCAGTCGCCCCGGGCCGAAGGGGTGATCTCCCAGTCCGCCTTGCCGGTGCGCAAGTTCGGTCGGAGCGTCGCCGATGTCCTCTTCACAGGCGGCCCGTGGTTTGACCGCGGGCCGAGAACTGAGAGAGGCTCTGGATGCGTTTGCGACACGGCCACGATGAATCTTCGGTTGATGCGAAGGCGCTTGAGCGCGTCAGGCGTCTCATCGAGGGGCGGCTCGTCGCGTCCGCGTACCAGCCGATCGTGGATCTTCAGCGGCTCGAGGTGGCGGGCCGGGAAGCGTTGGCCCGGCCGATGCCTGAGTCCGGGTACCGCCACGCGGGCGAACTTTTCGATGAGATCGAGCGGGTGGGGTTGGTGTGGGAGGGGGAGAAGGTCACGCGGGATGTCGCGATCGAGGGTTTCGCGAGCGTGCCGGACGGGGCGAGGCTTTTCGTCAACACGTCCCCCGCGGTGATCGCGGATGACCGGCTGGTGGACGACCTGATGAAGTCGATCTCGCGGGTGCCGGGCCTGTCGCCGACGCGGATCGTGGTCGAGGTGACGGAGCGGTCGGAGAGTTCGTACACGGATGTGATCGTGACGCGGACGGAAGAGCTTCGGAGCCTGGGCTTTGAGATCGCGGCGGACGATGTGGGCGCGGGGACGAGCGGGCTGAACCGGATCATGGCGATCCGGCCGAACTGGATCAAGCTGGATCGAGATCTGATCACGGGGATCGACGCGGACCGCGCCAAGCGGAACATGGTCAAGTTCCTCGTGAGCTTCGGCCGTCTGAGCGGGGTGAACGTGCTTGCGGAAGGGGTCGAGCGGCGGGATGAACTCGCGGCGCTCATGGATCTGGGCGTGGTTTACGCACAGGGGTTTCATCTCGCGCGCCCCGGGGGTGTGGATCGCGGGATCGAGCCCGATGTGCGAGCGTGGCTCGGCGAGCGGCGGGCGCAGCTTGCAGCCGGGTCGCTGAGCGATCCGCGTCGCGTGCCGCTTTCGAGGTTCGCGCGACGGTCGACGGAGCTTTCGGCTTCGACGCTGGTGTCGGTCGCCGCGACGCAGCTTCTCCGTGAGCGTTCGGTGCCGGGGTTCGTGCTGACCGAGCCGGGGCGGGTCGTGGGTTGGTGCGGGCGCGAGGCGATTCTGCGAGCGGCGGGCGACCACCGGTCGTTCATGCCCGTGGAAGCCGTCGCTTCCCGCGAGACTGTCATCATTGATCCTGAGATGCCGGTCGCGGAAGCTCTCGAAGCGGCGGCGTCCCGTGTGGATGCGGTCGGGTCGGATCCGCTCATCCTCGCCACCGGCGGGATGGTCGCGGGGATCGTGACGGTGGGGGATCTGCTTTCCGCCGCCGCGACGGTCGTCTCCGAGGTCGCCCACCGGATCTCGCCGGTCACGGGGCTTCCGTCTCGGGCCAAAGCCGATGAGCACATGATGGCGCTGATCAAGCTCGCCGAGCACGGGGGGCACGCCGTTTACGATGCGGCGATGATCGATCTCAAGCGATTCTCCGAGTTCAACCGCCGGATGGGCTTTGACCTCGGCGATGACCTGCTCAAGCGTCTTGCCGGGATGATCAAGAGCACGATGGTGCCGACGGGCGAAGCGGGCGGCACGATCTTCGTCGGCCACCTCGGCGACGATCGGTTCGTCATCACGGGCCCCGGCGGTCGACTCCGCGAACCGCTGGAACGCCTCGTCGCCGAGTACGTGCGGTCCGACGCGGGGAGCGGCTTCGGGTGCGCGAACGACGGGTCGGCGGTGGATGGCCCGACGCTTCGGGCGATTCTGCTCCCGGGGGTCTTCTCGCGGGTCGGAAGCGTCGGCGAGGTGCAC
>JBIKTT010000353.1:0-3671 GCA_044347925.1 Phycisphaerales bacterium | reverse complement strand
GAAGGTGCTGGAAGAGTCGCTGGTTGGTTTGGGGCTCGAGGGGGCTTCGCTGGTGGTGCGGAAGTTGGACGCACAGGGCGCGACGACGACGGCCGAGGAAGCCAGGCTCGAGGGCGACCTGCTCAAGCGGGCGATCTTCCTGCTTCGCAGGCTTCACGAGCTCGTGGTCGTCGCGGAGCGGCGAGGGGCGCGGTTTGTCGACCTGCTCACCGAGCGGACGAAGGACCCGGCGGGCAAGAAGCGTCTGCCCACGCACAAGGTTTCGTGGCGAGCGGGTCATCACTACGCGTGGTCCGAAGCCGATGCTTTGGGCATCATCAATCGCCTGGGCCTCAAGCTGGTCGAGTCCGGCATGGGCGGCGCAACCGTTGCTCCGGCCGAGAACGGGTCTCAGCAAGCGGAGCCCGCGGTCGATCCGGCGAAAGCCGCATCGGTGCGCGAGCTTCATGAGAATCGCGAGCTTGACCGGCTTTGCGCCGAACTGGCGACGATGCACATCGATATCGACGACTACGGCCTGGTGCAGGAGGAGTCTCCCAGCGGCGAGCGCATGCCGGCGCGGTACGCGTGGGTGACCGAGCTGGCCGCGCCAGAGAAGGTCGAGCGGACCGAGTCCGACGAGGAAGCGGAGGGCGAGGGGCAGCAGCAGGCCAAGCGGGACGAAGAGTCGCTGCCGACCGGCAAGGTCGTGGAGGCGCCGAACATCCCGTCGATCCTGGGCTCGCTCCAGAAGATCGGCATGCGCGGTCTTTCGGAGGTCAAGCGTTTCAAGGGTCTGGGCGAAATGGACGCTTCGGAGCTCTGGGAAACCACGATGGATCCGACGCGGCGGACGCTGCTTCGCGTGAGTCCGGAGATTGCGCACGAAGCGGACGCGATCTTCAGCACGCTGATGGGCGAGCAGGTCGAGCCGCGGCGGAGGTTTATCGAGGACCACGCGCAGGAAGTCAAGAATCTAGACGTCTGACGGTGCCGCGGGCCCGGATGTTCTCGGGCGTGGCTCCACGGCGCTGATTCGACCATCACGACCCGCACGCTCGGCGGCGGAGTTGCCGGTTGGGCTGCGGGAGGCTCCTTCTTCGGGGGCTTTGGACCGATCCTTGGTACGGACGACCGTCCCGACCGAGGAGAGTCATGAGTTCCCCAGCCCGCAAGTCCAGCAACGTCGAAACCCGCCCGAACACCGTCGGCCTCAAGCAGGAGGCGTTGACGGAGCTTCTGGACATGGTGGACAAAGCGGCGGGAAAGGGTGCGAACGCCGCCCGGGAGTTCGTGCGGTGGGGCTTCCGCAAGGAGGCGGTGCTTGTGACGCTTCACCAGCCGGGGGGCGGCAATCCGATTCCGCTCAAGATGGCGTGCCGGAACCTGTCGTGCGGCGGGATGAGCGTGCTTCACAACTGCTACACGCACGTGGGAACGCGGGCGGTGGTGCAGTTGACGCACCCTGAGAAGGAACCGCTGAACGTCGAGGGAACGATCGTTCGGTGCATCCACCTCAAGGGCGTGGTGCACGAGCTTGGGATCAAGTTCGCGCAGAAGGTCCAGGCTCGCGAATACGTGTCGCTTGATCCGTTCACGGGCAACTTCTCGATCGAGAAGGTCGATCCCGAGCAGCTCAAGGGCACGATCGTGTATGTGGACGAGTCGCAGGCCGAGCGCAAGCTGATCACGCACTATCTGCGGGGGACGAGCTTGCGGCTTCGCACGGCTTCGGATGCCAAGGAAGGCATGGCGAGGGTGGAAGAGGGATGCGACCTGGTGGTGGCGGATTTCGGGGCTCCCGGAACGAAGGAAGGCGGGTTCATCGCGACGCTCCGCGAAGCCGGGATCGAGCTTCCGGTCATCGCGGTGACGGCCGACACGACGGCGATCAAGCGGATCAATCCCGCGGATCTTCGGATCGGGGCGTTCCTCGCCAAGCCGTTCCGTCAGGAGGTCCTGCTCCGTGCCATCGCGGAGTTCATGGGCAAGGAAGCGTCGGGGCGTCAGTCGGGCAGTTCGCTTCCGTCGGACCATCCCAACCGGTCGCTCGTCGATGGGTACGTCGATCAGTTGAAGGACTACGCGTCGCGGCTTGGCAAGTGCACCGAGCGGGGCGATTCCGAAGCGACCCGGGCCGTGGTGCTTCAGGTGGCGGGCAGCGCCGGGAACTACGGGTACGACGGGATCGGCAAGCTTGCTCAGGCGGCGGCGGCATCCCTGCAGGCGACCAAGAGCGTGCCGGATTCGCTTCCGGCGATTCGCGCATTGCAGGTCGCGTGCGAGAAAGCTCGCCCGTAGAAGATCCTGCGTTTTCGGGGGAAGGGTGACCAACGGGACTCGAACCCGCGACATCGAGGATCACAACCTCGCGCTCTACCAACTGAGCTATGGCCACCATCTCAGCCTTTGGGACTGGGGGCAATGCTAGGAGGCATCCCGGCGTGCGGCATCTTTTGGTTCCTCCGGGGGGTGAACCCCCGGGGTTCGGGGAATGGTGGGATGCGAAGCGGGCGGGGCGGACGGGGACGGAACTGGCGTCGGACCGCTGCTACAGTCATTCACCATGATTCTGATCGCTTTCTGATGTGCTTCCGCCGGTCCGCGTTCATCGCGAGCGACCGTTGTCGGCAAACCGCTTCATCGTCCCGCGTCGGTCGCGGGGTTCCGCTTCCAACACAGTCCTTTTCTGGACCCGGGCTCTGAGCTCGGGAACACGTTTATGCCAATCCAACAAGAACGATCAGAACTCAAAGTGCAGTCCGAACGCGTGGTGCTCGCCGCGGTTCGGCTTCCGGATTCCAATTTCGACCGTCGCGACCCGTTCGGCGAGCTTCGTGCGCTGGCGGAGCAGGCGGGCTGCACCGTGGCGGGTGAGCTTGCGCAGAACCTTCCAAGGCCCGTAGCGGCGACGTTCATGGGGCCGGGCAAGCTGGAGGAGCTCAAGACTTTCTGCGCCCAGGTCGGCGCGACGACGATCATTTTCGATCAGAGCCTGAGCCCCAAGCAGATCGGCAACATCGAGAAAGCGACGCTCCGCAAGGTGCTCGATCGATCGGAGCTGATCCTCGACATCTTCGCGTCGCGTGCAACGTCGGCCGAAGCCAAGCTTCAGATCGAGCTCGCGCAGCTTGAGTACACGTATCCGCGCCTGAAAGCCATGTGGTCGCACTTGGAGCGGATCACGGGCGGCGTGGGGAGCCGTGGTCCGGGTGAGCAGCAGCTTGAGATCGACCGACGGCTGGTTCAGGCCCGGAAGAACGATCTTGAACGCGAGATCACCGTGGTGCAGGATCGCAAGCGGCGCGAGGTGCAGAATCGCAAACTTGAGCACACGACCGTGGGGATCGTGGGGTACACGAACGCGGGCAAGAGCACGCTTTTCAATGCTCTGACCTCGGGCGGCGCGTACGCGGACGACCGGCTTTTCGCGACGCTGATGACGCGAACGCGGGAGTGGGATCTGGGCGGCGGGCTGGGCGTCATGCTTTCGGACACGGTCGGATTCGTGCGGGATCTGCCGACGAACCTGATCGCGGCGTTCCGGGCGACGCTCGAGGAAGCCACGCATGCGGACCTGCTGCTCATCGTGCTCGATGTGTCGGATCCGGCGGCTGAGCTTCAGTACCGGACGGTGACGTCGACGCTCGATGAGCTCATCAAAGAGGTGCAGGAGCGCGAGGACAAGCTGA
>JBIKTT010000354.1:0-3671 GCA_044347925.1 Phycisphaerales bacterium | reverse complement strand
CCTCTTCATCGACTGGCGGTGGGGCGAGCGGTTCTTCATGCAGAACCTCGTCGACGGTTACTTCGCGAGCAACAACGGCGGCTGGCAGTGGTCGGCGAGCACCGGGACCGACGCCGCGCCCTACTTCCGCATCTTCAACCCCATCAGCCAAAGCCGGAAGATCGACCCCGACGGGACGTTCATCCGCCGCTGGGTGACCGAACTCGCGGATGTCGAGGGCGACGCCGTGCACGCGCCGCACGAAGACCTCGCGCCGCTCGCCCGGGCGCGTCTCGCGTACCCGGATCCGATCGTGGATCTGTCGACCTCGCGTGAAGCCGCGATCAGGGCTTTCCAAGCGCTGCGGGCGGAGTCGGCGGTGGAGTGACCGGCGAAGCCGCGCCGCTTTCCGACACCGGCTCGATGAGGATCGTCTGCGCGAGTGTGCGGGTGGTCTTCTTCATCTCCGCCGAAGGCTTCTTCGGCGTCAGCACCGTCGTGAGCTTGAGCGTGGACGCGACCTTTCGGATGATGCCCGCCCGGGGGTCCAGTGTGCTCTCGCCCTCCTCGCGACCTTCGGTCAGCGACACGTCAAACTGGGTGGTGATGTCGTCGGTGTTCGGCGTGAGGAGAGAGAAATCCGTCGTGCGATGAACGGTGACGATGCCGGCGTTCGACGAGGTGGCGATGGCTTGATCGGCCAGAAGCGTGCCCAGGCCCCGGAAGTTGATGGGAGCGGGCTTGGTGCGCGGTTCCTTGGGTTCAAGGACCAGCGCTGGTTCGATCCTGCTTCGAAGCTGGATCTCCTCGAACGACACCAGCACATCCGCGGCGAGGTTGGCGAGCGTGGGCGGCTCGGCGAGCACGGCTTTGACACGCTCCTTGAGTGCCGGTATGCCGCGGATTTCTCGGAGGGTGCCGTCGGGGCCGGTGACCACCGTGAGCGTGAGGCCAACCAGAGCGCGGCACGCCCCGGAGGGGTCGAACTCCTCGTTGGTGGGCTTGGCCTGGCTTGACACCACCACCGGCTGAGCACCCTTGGCGGTAATGGTCGTGACCTCGATCGATTCGAGCGTGAGCTTGAGCGAAGCATCCCCAGCGGGCGAGACGTCCTCGACCTCGACAAGGATCCGCTGCTTCTGCGTCTGGCTGAGGCTGTACTCGAGCAAACCTTCCGCGGAAGTCTCAAGCGACTGCGTGACGGTGTACCGCGTCGCGGTGCCCTTCTGCCAGTTCCAGCGGAGCGGCTGCTCGGCTTCCCGCACCTCGGCCGCAGCGGGCTGGGATGCGTTGCCCGCCGGCTGAAGCACGGAAACCGGGAGCGAAGCGGCGGCGAGGATCAGCGGAACGAGCATGAGCACATGGTACCGCAGCCGCACTTCTTGGACCGACGACCCGGCGCGGTACACTCAGGCATGTCATCCTCACCTTCGCCCGCTCCCGGCACGCCTGCCGGCTCCCGCTCGCCCTCCTTCGAGGAGTACCTCGCGTCGATCGCCGCCAAGACGCCCACGCCCGGCGGCGGAGCGGTCGCGTCGTCGGTGGGGGCGTTGTCGGCTGCTTTGGCGGGGATGGTGGTGTCGTACTCGGTCTCGAAAAAGAGCTTGGCCGAGCACGCCGGCTGGCTGGCCGAGGTCCAGCACCGGCTTGAGCGGGCGCGGACCCTGATGATGACGCTGGCCCGCGAGGATGAAGCCGCGTACGGGCTGGTCAACGAACTGATGAAGCTTCCCCCCGGGGATGCCCGGCGGGAAGCGGAGATGCCCGCGGCGGTGCAGGCGGCGGTGCAGGTTCCGACGGCCGTGGCGGCGGCGGCGGTGGACCTCCTGAGGCTTTACCTTGAGGTCGCCCCCCGGTCCAACACCATGCTCCACAGTGACCTTGGGATTGCGGCCGAACTGGCCCTGGCGACCGCTGCGAGCAGCATCTGGAACGTCAAGGTGAACGTCGGGTCGCTGCCGGAAGCGGACCGTGCCCCGGCCGTCGCGAGAAGCGAGCACCTCCTGACCCAGGCCGAGGTGCTCCGGGACCGGGTGGCCGAAGCCTGCCGCCCGCACGGATGAGGGGTGGAGTACCACGGGATGGCCGGACGGACGGCTCTGAAACCTCCCGCCTGCTCCGGGGGTATTGTTCACCGAAGGCCCCAGGAGACCGGCTTGCTCGCCGGGTCCGGGCCGAACCGAAAGGACGCTTGTGAAGACCATTTCCCGTATCGCTTCGTTGGTTCTGCTCGCCGCGACGCCGGCGCTGTCGCTGGCTCAGGAAGCTGGCAAGGCTCAGCCGGCCGCTCCCGAAGCCAAGAAGGACATCAAGGCCGACACCACGATCGACCCCGAAGCGGAGAAGCTCGTCGCCGCTTCCAAGGAAGCGGTCAAGAAGGTCCGCGACATCACCTACAAGGTCAAATCCTCGACCGAGGGCGGCATGGGTGCTCAGAAAGCCCAGGGCGTCGTGACGCTCACGATCCCGGAGAAGATCCGCGGGTTCCCCATCGAGTTCTACAAGATCGCGATGCACGATGAGAAGGGTGCGGTCACCTCCGAGTGGGCGACCAACGGCAAACAGCTCCAGAAACTCGACCACGAGGGCAAAAAACTGATGACCGCGGCGCTCGACGCCCCGGCGAACATGCCCCCCGAGCCGATCTGGAACATCCTTCCGCAGTGGCTGATGGAAGACCTCTTCCCCAACCCCATGGTCAAGACCCAGTCCGTCACGTTCCTCGCGGATGAAGAGGTCGCCGGCGTCAAGTGCAAAGTCATCCGCCAGGTCGAGGTGATGACCCTCCCGCAGGAAGAGGAAGCCGAGGGCGAGAACAAGGAAGAGAAGAAGCCCGCTCCGCGCATGGTCCTCACCAGCGTCAAGCACATCTCCGCCGAGGACAAGATCGTCCGGAAGTTCGAGTCGACCGTCAAGATCGAGAACGGCGGACCCGAGATGGCCGGCATGGAAGGCTGGTCCA
The DNA here is from genome assembly GCA_044347925.1 of Phycisphaerales bacterium. Taxonomy (GTDB): domain Bacteria; phylum Planctomycetota; class Phycisphaerae; order Phycisphaerales; family UBA1924; genus UBA2396. The sequence goes on along the minus strand of JBIKTT010000354.1, from coordinate 730 downwards.
CCAAGGGCGAGATGACCGACGTGAAGATCAACGCCGGCCTCAAGGCCGACGACTTCGCCCTCAAGGCTCCCGAGGGTTACGCGGCCGAAGCCGTCACCCCCGACAAGCTCGGCCTGCAGTCCGGCACCCCCGAACTCAAAGCCGAGGTCGGCTCGCAGGCTCTGGACTTCAAGCTCCAGGATCCCGACGGGAAGGAAGTCACCCTCGCGAGCCTCAAGGGCCGCGTGGTGCTGCTTGACTTCTGGGCGACATGGTGCGGCCCCTGCAAGCAGGCGATGCCGTCGATCCAGAAGCTCCACGAGAAGTACAAGGACAAGCCGGTCTCGATCATCGGCATCAACTGCTGGGAGAAGGATTCCTCCGCGGCGGTGGACTACATGAAGAAGAAGAACTTCACCTACACGCTGCTGCTCAAGGGCGATGACCTTGCCACGCAGTACCAGGTGCCGGGCATCCCGACGCTGATCCTGATCGACGGCGACGGCAAGATCCTCCACTCGGGCTCCGGCTTTGGCCCGGGCGAGGAAGAGCACCTCGCCGAGCTGATCGACAAGGCGCTGGCGGCCAAGAAGTAATCGGTGGTTGGAGCCAGCCGCGGAGCAGTCCGCGGCGTCTACGAAAGAGCGAACGGGCGGCGCGATGGCGCCGCCCGTTTCTTGTTGGGAGCACTGACTGCGGGCTTAGAGGCCGCGCTGGACCTTGTCGACGAGCTTGCCCTTCTCGAAGGTGA
>JBIKTT010000352.1:0-3679 GCA_044347925.1 Phycisphaerales bacterium | reverse complement strand
GACGGAGTTCGGCAAGCCGACGGGCGTGACGGCGTTCGCGGGTGACCCGCCGCTTTTGTTCATTCCCGACACGCACTACCAGCGTGTGATGGTGTTCAAGGTGGAGCCGCTGCCGGAGAAACCCGTCGAGGGGACGAAGATGCGTGAGGCGCCGGCACCGCTCACGATGTTCGGCAAGCGGGGGAAGGGGCCGGGCGAGTTCATTTATCCGACGGACATCGCGATCCTTCCGACCGAGGATGGGAAGAAGCCGGCGCGGCTTTACATCGCGGAGTACGGGGACAACGACCGGGTGTCGATCTACGAGCCCGACGGGGCGGGCGGGTACGTGTTCAAGTCGTCGTTCGGGACGTGGGGTTCGAGCGAGGACAATCCGGGGGACCCGACCGCGGTGGTGTTCAACCGACCGCAGTCGATCTCGCTGGATCTGACGCGACGGGAGCTGATCGTCGCGGATGCGGGGAATCATCGGCTGGGGCGGTTCACGCTGGATGGGACGTTGATCAAGTGGGTGGGAGCGCGGACGCCGAAGGATGAGAGCCCGGTGCATTATCCGTGGGCGCTACAGGCGTTGGGCGACGGGACGGCGATCGTGGTGGAGCAGGTGGCGGCGCGGCTTCAGCGGATCGATCTGACGACGGGGGAGAGCCTGGGGATTTTCGGGGGTCCGGGTCCGAAGCTGGGGCAGTTCGCGACGCCGTGGGCGATCGCGGTGACGGGGAGTCGGATGTACATCGCCGATGGCGGGAACAACCGGGTCGTGGTTTCCGAGCTGCCTCCGATCATTCATCACACGGTCGCGCACGCAGGCGGCAAAGCGGGAGAGACGCGATGATGGCCACCCAAAGCTGGACACTCGCCGCGTTGTCGGTGGGGCCGATTCAGTTCGACAATCCGCGGCTTCTCTGGCTGTTTCCGATTGTTGCGGTGTTGTCGGTGCTGATTGCTCGCAAGAGTCTTTCGGGGCTTGGGAGCGTGACGCGGTGGGTGGCGCTTGCGGCGCGGTTGCTGGTGCTTGCGCTGCTTGTGGGCGCGCTGGCGGAGCCGTCGTGGCGGAAGGAGTCGAAGTCGGTCGCGGTGACGGTGCTTGTAGATGTGAGCGACTCGATCCCGGCGTCGAGCCAGAAGAAGGCGGAGTCGTATCTGCAAGCGGCGGCGGCGGCTTCGAAGCGTGAGGAGGATGACAAGCTGGGTGTGCTGACGATGGCGCGGGAGCCGTATGTGCAGCAGCTTCCGTCGAAGGGCGCGACGACGATCGAGCGCGGGTTTACGGGCAAGACGGACGCGACGGACATCGCGGCGGCGGTTCGCTTGGCGCTGGGGATTGCTCCGGCGGATTCGGCGAACAAGCTGGTGGTGGTGTCGGACGGGAACGAGACGGTGGGATCGGTGCTGGCGGCGATCTCTGCGGCGCAGGCGGCGAACATCCCGATCAGCATCTGGCCGATTCAGTACAAGTATGACAACGAAGTGCTGATGGAGCGGCTGGTGGTCCCCCCCACCGCTCGCGTGGGGGAGAACGTTTCGCTGAAGGTGGTGTTGAGCGCGACGACGCCGGCTTCGGGGACGCTTTTCGTCCGCGACGACAGCGGGCCGATTGATCTGGACCCGACGTCGGACAAGAGCGGCGTGCAGGTGCAGCTTGAGAAGGGTCCGAACACGTTTGCGGTGTCGGTGCCGGTTTTGAGCCGTGGGGCGGTGCGGTATGAAGCGACGTTTGAGCCGGACACGGCGGGCGGGGCCCTGGTCGCGGATACGCGGCTTGAGAACAACCGTCAGATCGCGGTGACGTTTGTTTCGGGCGAGGGGAGCGTGCTTGTGATCCGGGAGGATCCGGCGGAGACGCAGCCGTTCGTGAAGGCGCTGCGGGAGTTCGGGATTCCGGTGATTGAGTCGGACGTGGGCGGTGCACCGCAGGACATGGTGCAGATGAACGCGTTTGACGCGATCGTGCTGGCCAACGTTCCGCGGACGCTTTTCACGGAGAAGCAGATCAGCGATCTGCAGAGGTATGTGCGTGAGGGCGGGGGCGGGCTGGTGATGCTTGGGGGCAAGGACTCGATGGGAGCGGGGATCTGGATGGACACGCCGGTGGCGGAGGCGCTGCCGATTGACCTGAACCCGCCGCAGAAGAAGGAGATGCCACGGGGAGCGCTTGGGATCTGGTGCCACTCGGTGGAGATGCCGGACGGGCGGTTCCTGGGCGGGCGGGTGTGCAACGCGGCGGTGGATGCGCTTTCGCGGCTCGATTATGCGGGGATTGCGGAGTGGGGTCCGACGGGGGCGGGGTGGGCGCACCCGATGAGTCCGCTTGGGGACAAGTCGAAGATCAAGCAGGCGATCAATCGGCTGACGTATGGGGACATGACGGACTGGACGCCGGCGCTGCAGGCGCTGCTGGCGGGGATGGAGAAGGTGGATGCGGGGCAGAAGCACTGCATTCTGATTTCCGACGGCGACCCGATGCCGCCCAGCCGGGCTTTGCTCGACAGGTTCAAGAACGCGAGCCCTCCGATCTCGATCACGACGGTGGCGATCGCGTGCCACGGGATTCAGGACCAGACGGGGATGGAGAACATCGCCAAGTACACGGGCGGGCGGTTCTACAACATCAAGCCGGGGCAGGAGAACAAGGTTCCGGAGATCTTCATCAAGGAAGCGATCACAGTGCATCGGCCGCTGATCCGCGAGGGGAAGCCGTTTACGCCGAAGATCAGCGGGATCGCTTCGGAGACGTTCGCGGGGATCAACTCGCTTCCGGCGATCACGGGGTATGTGCGGGCGGCGGAGCGTGGCGGGCTGGCGCTTGTGACGCTGAAGAATGACGAGGATGAGCCGCTGATGGCTCAGTGGAACTACGGGCTGGGGCGTTCGATCGCGTTCACGTCGGATGCGGGGGGTCGGTGGGCGGCGCAGTGGCCGTCGTGGGGTCAGTATGCGGCGTTCTGGTCGCAGCACATCCGGTGGGTGATGCGTCCGACGAATTCGGCGATCGCGGTGCGTGTGACGCCGGAGACGAAGGGTGATGAGACGCTTCTGATCGTGGAAGCGGCGACGCGGGACGGTGAGCGACTTCCGTTTGTGAATTTCCAGGGTCGGATCGCTTCGCCGGATGGCAACGACGATCAGGACGTGGTGCTTCGCGAGATCGGGCCGGGGCGGTATGAGGGGCGTGTGCGGACGGCGGGGGCGGGGACGTACATCGCGAGTTTGCGGTACAAGGTGCCGCGCGGGGACGGCGGTCCACCGCTGGAGGGGTCGGCATCGGCGGCGATCAACCGGCCGTTCGCGGATGAGTACCGGACGCTCAAGGACAACACGGTTCTGCTGGATCAGGTGCGTGACAAGACGCGGGGGATTTCGCTGCCGCAGGATCCGACGAAAGCGGATCTCTGGAGCCGGGAGGGTCTGACGTTCCCGGTGTCGACGTATCCGATCTGGCTTTTGACGTCGGTGCTTGCGATCGCACTGTTCCTGCTGGATGTGGCGGTTCGTCGCGTGCGGATCGATGTTCTGGGGATGGCGGCGGCGGTTCGACGGGCGGCGGGGCGCAGCAAGCAGACCTCGGCGGAGCTTTCGGGTCTGCGGGCGGCGAAGGACAAGGCGAAAGCCTCGATCAAGACGCGTGGCGAGACGCTGACGCCGCTGGCACCGCCGACTGTGGATGCGAGCGTCGCGT
>JBIKTT010000351.1:0-3683 GCA_044347925.1 Phycisphaerales bacterium | reverse complement strand
AGCCGCCGCCCCGCCGCTCGCACCACACGCGTGATTTCGCTCATGCCCTGCTCCTTGCGACCCTGCACCACCCCTGATCCATGTATCGTACCGATCGAAGGGTTCATGGGTTCAGCTTTTCAAGGGTTTCGTCCGGGTGGGTTTCGGGACCTGCCCTCGCCTGCCCCGCCCCCGGCCAGAATCTCTCCCGCGACCACCCCACGCCGACCGATGTTTGCAGCCTGTACGGATGCGATTCCTCCTCGCCGCCAACTTCGTCCGCGACATGCCCTGGACGCCGGCTTGGTGGGCCGTCACGCTCGCTCGCGGCCTCGCCGACCGCGGGCACGAGGTTGAGCTCGTCCTGGACGGGACCGAAGTCGCCGACCCGTCCGCATTCGGCGTCCCGGTCCATATCGCTCGCCGCGACCGCATCCACCTCGGAGCCCATCCGGGGCGGTTCCACAAGCTCATCGCGGCTCGGCGGGCCAGCACGGGGGCGACGGTGCTCTCGCTGACGCCGCTGGCCGCCGGGGACCTCTGGCTTCCGGTCGATCCCTCTCCGCTCCAGGTCGCCCGCAGGCTGATCCGCGACCTGCGGCCGGTCTCGCTGGCACTGGAGCTCAGCCACCATCCATGGATCGGATTCGAAGCATGGTCGGCGTGGCGTGCGGGTGCGCGATCTCCCGCGGCGCTCACCTTCGGCCCGGGCAAGGGTGCCAGCGACCACGTCCTGCCTCGGGTTTCGACCCTGTCGCCGCAAGCCGCCGAACGGGCGCGGCGAGACGCGGCAAGCGTCCGCGAGCGGCTGGGCATCACGGGAACGCTCGCGACCCTGTCGCTTCCCGAGGTCGATCCCAGGATCATCGGCCCGTATCTCGGCGACCTCGCCGCCTCCATCGCCGGGCGAGCGATGACAATCCTGATCGCGACGCCGCGCCCGCACACGGTCACGCGGCTTGCGACCCAAGCCGGCCTTCAGGGGGCGCGTGCGATCACGCTGACCCGGTCCATGCCGTCGATCGTCGCCGGCTCGGACGTCGTGCTCGCGCCGCCGACTCAGTTCCCCCCGCCGCGGGGCGGGCAAAGCGGCCGGTGGATCGCGGACGCGATCGCTCTGGGCACGCCGGTCATCGCTTCGGCGTCCGCTCCCGGTGCCGAACTGCTGCAGACGCCGGAATCGGGAGCATGCTGGGCCTCTCGTGAGGAACTCGCCCGGGCGCTCCAAGCGATCCCCCCGCGAACCGACCCGCGCTCGCGACCAGCCGAGATCCCGGCCCGCGTCGCTTTGGACCGCCTGCTCGAGAAGCTCGAATCCCTCGCGACGCGTGACACGCGGAAGCAACCGGCTACCGTCCCCAACCCGTGAGCGTCGACCCCGCGTCCAACTACCTTTCCCGACTCTCCAGGCGTTCGTTTCTCTACGAAGCGGCGACGATGCTCTTTCTCTCCGCCGCCCTCGCGTTCATCGAGGGTGGCACGATCGCAGCTCTGCTCAAGCAGACCTTCGCGGGGCAAGCGGGCGAGCGTTGGCACAACCTCGCCGTCGCGCTCGCCGCCGGCGCGGGAGAGATCGCGAACCTCATCTCTTTCGGCTGGATCGCCGCAAGCCACGCCAAGCCGAAAGTCCGGTTCATCAACGGCTTGCAACTCGGGCTGGTGCTCGCCGTGGCGGCGATCGCCCTGATGCCGGTCTCGCCGGCGGGCTTGTGGGGCACGCTGGCTTTGGTGCTTCTGGCCCGCATTTTCTGGTCGGGAATCGTGACGCTCCGGACGGCGGTGTGGCGGGCGAACTATCCCCCCCACTTCCGCGCAACGCTGGTCGGCAGGCTCTCGATCATCACGCAGGTGTCGATGGCGGTGCTCGGGCTTGGCATCGGCGCCGCGATGGACCACGACCTGGAAAGCTACCACTGGATCGCTCCCTCGCTGGCCGCGGTGGCCTTTGTCGGGCTGATCTTCTACGGCAAGCTGCGGGTGCGGGGCGAGCGGGCTCTCTTGGCGGCGGAACGGGCGACGGCCCCCGCGGCGGGCGTGATGCGTCCGTGGATGGGGTTCGCTTCGACGCTCATGGTGCTCCGCAAGGACCCCCGGTTCGCCCAGTTCATGCTCTTCATGTTCCTGCTTGGGTTCGGGAACCTGATGATCGCGCCGGTGCTGGTGATCTTCATGGCGTCGCGGATGGAACTTGGCGACCGGGCGTACGCGACGAGCATCGCGATCACGACGACGATCCCGTACCTGCTGATGCCCATCACGGTGCCGTTCTGGGCCCGGATTCTCAACCGCTCGCACGTCGTGCGGTTCCGCGCGATCCACGGCTGGACGTTCATCATCGCATCCATCCTGCTCGCGATGGGGATGGCGTGGCACTCGCTGCCGTATCTCTACGCGGGCTCGGCGGTGCTGGGCATCGCGGTCGGCGGCGGTTCGCTCGCATGGAACCTCGGCCACGTGGACTTTGCCCCGCCCTCGCAGACCTCCCACTACATGGCGACGCACGTGACCCTCAACGGCGTCCGCGGGCTTCTCGCGCCGCTGGTCGCGGTGCACCTCTACAACGCGCTCTGCGACAAGGACGGCGTCCCGCTCACGGGAATCGAGCCAGGCGCGATCGTGCTTTGCTCCAGCATCCTGATCAGCGCCCTCGGGTGCGCCGGGTTCGTCTGGCTGAACCGCTCGATGGGAACGTCGATGCGAGAGGTCCGGCGATCCGCCTGAAAAACGAGGCCGGCCGAGTGTGTGACACTCGGCCGGCACGTAGGAACCGCCGCGTTGCGGCGACGCCCCGGAGACGGGAAACGCGTCAGTTGATCGCGACCTTCCGAGGGGCGTCCTTGACGCTCTTGGGAAGCCGCAGGGTGAGCACGCCGTTGATGAACTCGGCTTTTGCTTCGGCTTCCGTCACCGCGCACGGCAGCGCCACGCGCCGCGAAACCGAGCCGAACCGTCGCTCCTTGCGGTAGAAGCGTTCGCTCTTCTCCTCGTTCTGCTCGGACTGCGTCGCTTTGATCGTCAGCACGCCGTCATGCACCTCCGCGTCGATGTTCTCCTTCGTGAACCCGGGCAGGCTCGCGCGAACGATCACATGCTTGGAGTCCTCCGAGATGTCCAGCGCGAGAGCACCCTCGTCGACGCCGTTGGTGGACACCGCGAAGAACGGATCCGAGAACACGGACTCGAGGAACTTCGAGACGGGGATCAGAGTCGGTCGAGATTCGTACTTGCCGAGGTTGTTCATGCCATTTCTCCTTCTTCGCCGCACCCAGCGGTTCGCCGCACCCCGCGGCGTTCCGCTTCTCGCGGGCACCAGGAAGTATGGCAACCCGCGTGCCAAGCTCATTCGCCGGGCCCCTCGGCCGTTTCGGCCTTTCCGCCGCTCGTTCGCCTGTCGTTTTCGTCTCGCGTTTGCTGCCGCGGCAGCCAAGGTGACAGGCACGGTGACAGGCAAGCCGGCGATACGCCGCCTCCGATACCGAACGGGCTTTCGGGCCCTCCCGAACGTCCGTCACCCGCCCGAACGGGGCATGATCCGCGCGGCCAGTTCGTATAACATCTGTCCATGCTCATCGACCTCCGAAGCGACACCGTGACCAAGCCCACCGCCGCCATGCGCCGCGTCATCGCGGAAGCCGTTGTGGGCGACGACGTGCTCGGCGACGACCCGACCGTCATTCGCCTGCAGGAGACCTTCGCGCGCCTCC
>JBIKTT010000350.1:0-3686 GCA_044347925.1 Phycisphaerales bacterium | reverse complement strand
CGGTTGGACCAGTCGGGCGTCCATCCCCCACCACCCCCACTACCCCCACCACCATTCTCGCGTGTCAGGCGGTCGGCGAGGTAGCCGCGGGCGGGGTCCCAGTAGCGGGTCGTGAGGGCGGTGCCGGTGCGTTCGGCGAGCTGGCGGTATTCGCGGGCGAGGCGCGGGTCTTTCGCGTCGATCGCGCCCGCGAGGGCGAGCAGAGCGTGGTACCAGAGAGCCTGGATCTCGACGGGCTTGCCGTCGCGGGGCGTGAAGACGACGCCGTCGCGGCGGGCGTCCATCCAGGTGAGGGCGGTGCCGGGGTGGCCGGCTTCGATGAGTCCGTCGGCGTCCATCTTGATCGACCAATCGCCGTCCTCGCCGCGGTGCGCGATGCCGTCGCGGTAGGCGGCGATGATGGCGTTGCAAGCGGGGAGGAGCGACGCGAAGAAGCGATCAGCGTCGCTGGTGGTCGCGAGATAATCGCAGGCAGCGTGGATGAACCAGAGGGACGCGTCGACGGTGTGGTACTGCGGCTCGCCGGTGACATCGTCGAAGCAGTTGGGGATGAGGCCGTGGCGGGTGAAGCCGGCGAAGGTCTCGAGGACGCGGCCGGCTTCGTCGTGGCGGCCGGTTTCGAGGAAGAGCCCGCGAAGGGAGATCATCGTGTCGCGGCCCCAGTCGCTGAACCACGGGTAGCCGGCGATGACGGAGACATCGCTGGTGCTCGGGGAGGTCGGCGTGGGGGTCGGCGTGGGGTTGGGGTTGCCGACGCGTTCGACGATGAACGCATCGCCTGCGGCGGCGAGGGAGGCGATGGCGGACCGGTCGGCGGGGGCGAGGGCGGTAGTGAGGGCGGGAGCGGCGTGCTCGGCGGTGGCCACGGCGCGGGCGACGATGTCGGCCATGCGGGTGCGGACGGCGTCGGCGGCGTGTGAGGCGCGGCCGGTGGGCGTGCTTTTCGAGCCCTGGCCGAGCCCGTCGTCGGCCCAGAAGCTCGCGGTGACGTCGATGACGTGTTCGAGATCGTCGCCGCTGACGGCGGGGTAGCTGGGGAGGGGGACGGAGAGGACGCCTGGGCAGAAGAGGTCTTCGTGGGCGTCCAGGCCGCGTTCGGCTTCGCGCATGTACTCGAAGTTGTACCACCAGCGGGGGCCGGGGACGAAGGTCGCGCCGGAGGAGATGCCCGCCGAGCAGATGGAGACGTGCCACGCCCGATGCGTGACCTGAACACCGGAGGGGAGGGGCGAGACGGCGTAGGCGTCCTCGCGGGCGTGGTGGTCGATGAGGGGGCCGTGGAAGTCGCGGAGGGCGACGAGGGGGTGGAGTTCGAGGGTGCCCGCATGGCCGCCGGTGCGGAGGCGGTAGCGGATCATGACGGCGTTCTGGCCGTGGAGCGGGAGGATCTCGCGCGAGGCTTTCAGGAGGCCGAACTTGTACTCGTGGCGGATGGAAGCCGGGCCCTTCTCGAAGCGTTGGAGGGACTCGACGCCCTTGGGGGAGACGGAGCCGCCGGTGGTGCCGGAGAATCGGAAGGAAGAGAGGTCGTAGCGCTGCTCGCTGGTGCCGCCGGCGGCGCCGGGCAGGAGGATGAGCCACTCGGCCATGGCGGCGAGGGCGAGGACGCGGGCAACGGGGGGCCGGGCCGAGCCGATGAGCCAGCCGTGGTACCGGCGGGAGGGGATGCCCGACGCGGTGCCCATGGCGAAGCCGCCAAGGCCGCTTGCGAGGAGCCATTCCGTCCGCGCGAGGCCCTCGCCCGAACCCAGGCGGGTCGCGAGCGGGACCTGAATCTCGCGTGTCGGCGGTGGTGGCATCGGACGAGGTTAGCCCTCGTCAAGAGCGGCGGAATGAGGAGGTTCTTGGTTGCCACGCGGCGAATTCTCGGGTAGATTGAAGCGACTCGCGCGGGCGTGTGTCCGGGCGATCGCTCGACGGACGCGGACAGGCACGAAGGAGAGCCTCCATGGCAAAGAAGGCCAAGAAGAAAGCGGCGAAGAAAGCAGGCAAGAAGGCTGGTAAGCAGGCTGGCAAGAAGGTCCTGAAGAAGGCGACCAAGAAAGCAACCAAGAAGGCGGCCAAGGCGGGCGCGACGAAGCCTGCAAGGAAGGCCGCGAAGAAAGCCGGCACCAAGGCGAGCGGCTCGGCCCGCGCGAAGAAGGCTCCGGCCGCGGGCGTCAGCTCAGCCCCGGCGAGCGTTTCGCAAGCGGCGGAGACGGGCCTTGGCACGGACGGACTCTCGGCCGCGGGCGAGAGTTCCTCGTCCAACGGCTAAGCGGTTCATGGACCAGCAAGGAATCAGCGCCCGCGAGCGGTCTCGCGGGCGTTGTTGTTTCCGAGCCCGGGTCTACGCTCCGAGCATGCCCGACACCTTGCTTCGGTTTCCCAATGCCGCCGCGATCGCCAGACACGCCGCCGAAATGATCATCGCCGACGGATCGAGAGCGATCGCGGAGAGGGGCCGGTTCTCGATGGCCCTCTCGGGCGGGTCGACGCCGAAGGTGCTTTACGCGCTGCTTGCGGCGGAGTACAGCGACAAGCTCGAGTGGCCGAAGGTGGACCTGTACTTCGGGGATGAACGGTGTGTGGGGCCGGACCACCCGGACAGCAACTACCGGATGGTGCGGGAAGCGATGCTGACGGCGATCCCGGCGGCGGTGTTTCGGATTCCGGGGGAGCTTGGGCCGCGGGTGGCGGCGGACATTTATGCGGGGACGCTTCCCAAGGGGCGGCCGATCTTTGATCTGGTGCTTTTGGGCATGGGGGCGGACGGGCACACGGCTTCGATCTTTCCGGGGCACCGGGACCAGGCGGCGCTGGTGACGCCGGCGACGGCACCGGCGGGGTTTGCGATCGCAGACCGGGTGTCGGTGACGCTGGCCGCGCTGGGGTCGTGCTCGCGGGCGGTGGCGATGATCACCGGGGCGGACAAAGCGGCGCGGCTTGCGGAGGTGCTTGAGGCGCGGCGGCGTGGCGCGGGGGGGCTGCCGATGGCGAGCGTGCGGCCCGAGGGGGTGGAGTTTCTTGTGGATGAAGCGGCGATGCCGGGCCCGAAGGGGTAAGGCTGTTTGGATGGCGGGCCTTGGTTCGCTATAGTGGTTTTCCGCGTTTCATTGCGTTCCAAAGCCGGTTCCACACGACCATACGGAGACCTGTTCCATGTCCAGCGCCGCGACCCTGCCTGTCATTCTCGCCGCCAAACGCACGCCGATCGGGAAGTTCTTCGGTGGGCTTTCGAAGGTGCCCTCGCCGGTGCTGGGGTCGTACACGGTGCGGGCGGTGCTTGACGCGATCGGCGGGTTGGACAAGGTCAAGGGCGAGGTGGATGAGGTGATCATGGGGTGCGTGCTGCAGGCGGGGCTGGGGCAGAACCCGGCGCGGCAGGCGGCGCTCAAAGGCGGGCTGCCGGACACGATCTCGGCCCAGACGGTCAACAAGGTGTGCGGGTCGGGCTTGCAGGCGGTGATGCTCGCGGCGCAGTCGATCAAAGCGGGCGACAACCAGCTTGTGGTCGCGGGCGGGTTTGAGAACATGACGGCGGCCCCCCACTTCGCCCGCGTGCGCGAGGGTGTGAAGTACGGCCCGGCGCAGATGTTCGACCACATGGCTTCGGACGGCTTGACGTGCGCGTTTGAAGCGTGCGCGATGGGGAACTCGGCGGACCACATCGCGAAGAAGTACGAGATTTCGCGTGCGGATCAGGA
>JBIKTT010000349.1:0-3688 GCA_044347925.1 Phycisphaerales bacterium | reverse complement strand
TCCTGCGGTGGCCCAGATCGATCAGATGCTGGACCGCGCGACGGCTGTCCGAACGCGAGTCGCACCAGACGAAATTGACAGATTCGTCATCGAAACGGTCCGCAACGACCACCGCCGGGAACCCCTCGGCCGCGATCGCTCGCGTCATCGAACGGGTTTCCTCGAAGTTTCGCAGGATCACCCCGCGGAGGCCTTTACGGACGAAGAACTCGGCGAACGTCTCGTCGGCGCCCTTGTCGCGACCCACCGAAACGATCTGGATGTCCAGTTTGTGCTCGTTCAGACCCCGCAGCACGCCCGCCAGAAGCGAAGCATCGAAGCCGCCGTAATCCGCCCGCACCACCTCGCCCGGATAGACCAAGCCGATCGCCGTCGACACCCGCCGCCCCGCGTTCCCGGGGGTGTAACCCGCCCGACCGGCGGCCGCGACGACCTTCCGCCGGGTCTCGGCATCCACGTGCGGATGGTTGTTCAGCGCCCGTGAAACAGTGGCGACCGAAACCCCGACCTGTGCTGCGATCCCGCGTACCGATGCCATGTTCACCTCAACGCCGAGCCTGAAAAGCCGTGCCCGCACGAACCTGATACAGACCAGTATCGTTCCTGAGACAGTTACTGACTTGTTCCAGAGTACAAGAAACAGCCGGCACGTGTCAAGCCTTTTCGCGTCCCGAGGCCAAAATCTTGTGTTCTTGTTTTGTTTGGATTCAGGCGACCTGAACTACCGCGCCGGCGGAATTCGTGGCAGCCCGTCTCGCGGGTGACGCATGAGGGGTGGGGCCCGACCTCAAGCCCTCAGCCAACTCAGAAACCCCGCTCTCAGAAAGGAAGACCGATGCTCCGTCTCCGTGCTATCGCTGCGCCCACGATCGCCCTGGCCGTCTGCTCCGTGGGCATTGCTCAGCCGATGATCGGGCCAATCACCCACCCCGAGACTGGCACGCGGTACTACCGGTACTCGCCGAGGAGTTGGGACTCGGCGGACTTCTCCGCCCGGAGCGTCGGCGGGAACCTGACGACGATCCATGACGCCGCGACCAACGAGTGGATCAGGCAGAACGTCGTGGCTGCGGGCGGCAACACGGTCCCCTGCTTCATCGGGATCAACGACCGCGTGCAGGAAGGCTTGTTCCGTTGGAGCAGAGGCGACGCGCCGACCTACCTGAACTGGCTTGCCGGCGAGCCGAACAACGCGGGCGGCGCGGAAGACCTGGTCATCATGTCGGCGTCGGACGGAACGTGGAACGACATTCCCGACGGAATCCCCCGTCCGGCCGTCGTCGAGTTCACCGGGCCGATCCGCGTTCCGTCCGAGTTCCGGACGATTCAAGCCGCGATCGACGCCGCGGTGGACGGCCAGACGATCCTCGTCGCTTTCGGCTCCTATGTCGGAAACGTCGACTTCGGATCCAAGAAACTCCACATCCGGTCCGAGTCCGGCCCGATGTCGACGACGATCAGGGTGACCGCGAGCGCGACCGGCATTCTGATGACGGGCGGTCAGGGGCCCGAGACGATCCTGGAAGGTTTCACCGTCGTTCCGCATGTCGCGGGCGCGACGCAGGAACTGCTCAGCGCGCTCAACGGCCAGGTGATCCGCAACTGCCGGTTCCAGAACCCGGGAGCCATCGCCGTCGTTCTCCGCGACAAGACCGTTCTCAGCGACTCTCTGATTGTCGGGAGCTTCGTGGGCGTCTACGGGACTTCCGGCGGATTCAGCACGAACGCGACGATCCAGAACTGCACCATCGTGGACAACACGGTCGGCGTCGCGGCTGACAACTTCTTCCACCCGGTCCCGGTCACCCTCCGACTGATCAACTCCGTCACCGCGAGCAATGAAATACCGCTCTACAAGGGCGGAAGCGGAAACATCTTCGCCTTCAGCAACATCTTCGGGGAGGGTCCGCTTGCGAGCGGGCCGAACCTCTTCGCGGACCCGCAGTTCTCAAGCGCTCCCGGCGACAACGGAATCTACGAGCTCAATGACGACTACACCCCGCTGGCGGGCTCCCCGTGCATCGACGCTTCGAACAACTCGCTGCGTGCGCCGATGCTCACGATCGGAAACCAGGTCGATGGGTATGGGATGCCGAGATTTTCGGAGGATCCCACGGTGGCCAACACCGGCTCGGGTCCGGGACCGATCGCCGATTGCGGGGCTTTCGAGTATGTCTCGTTCCAGCGTCCCTGCCCCGTCGACTTCAACGGCGACAACTTCGTCGACTTCTTCGACTACGACGCGTTTGTTGAAGCGTTCGAGCTTGGCTGCACCGAGTAACCACCATCGATCACCGGACGGAGCCACGCCATGAAGCTCGCTTTCCTTCTCGCCGTCATCCCCGCTTCGCTCGCTTTCGGCCAGATCGCTCTCGGACCGGTCATGAACACCGCCGACGGCAAACGCTACTACCGCACCGACCGGGTCCAGCGGTTCCAGGCCGAAACGATCGCGGCCAACCTCCGCGGCTCCTTGGTCACCATCCATAGCCAGCAGCAGAACGAGTGGATCCGGGCCAACGTCGCGGCGGCGGGCGGCAACACGAACGAGTGCTGGATCGGCATCAACGACATCGCCACCGAGGGCAGCTTCGTCTGGTCGTCGGGTGATCCGGTCGCGTACACGAACTGGGTCCCTGGCGAACCCAATGACTTCGGCGGCATCGAAGACGGCGGCGTGATGTCACCGGGCTCGGGCGTCTGGAACGACGTCCCGGCGTACCTCACCTACCCGGGGATTGTCGAGGTTTCAGGGCCGATCGTGGTGCCGCTTGAGTATCCGACGATCCAGGCCGCCGTCAACGCCGCGATCGACGGTCAGATTATCGAGGTGCTCCCCGGCACCTACGCGGGCGGCGTCAATTTCGGCTCCAAGAAGCTCGTTGTCCGCTCGTCGCAGGGGCCCGCGGTCACCACGATTGTCTCCACGGATATCTTCTTCGGCGTGGTCATGACCGGCGGTCAGGGGCCCGAGACCGTGCTCGATGGCTTTACCATCTTGGCGAGCGTGCCCAACACGAGGCAGCTTGTGAATGTGAACGGCGGCCAGACGGTGCGGAACTGCCGGGTCGTCGGCGGCGACAAGGCGATCGTCGCGGGCGGTAACGCGACCATCACCGACTGCCTCATCATCGGCCGCTTCTTCGGGGTCTCGTTGATCTCCGCGAGCCGCTCCGCGGATGTGATGATCCAGAACTGCACCATCGCGGGCTCGGGCCACGGCATCGAGGCGGCCGACCCGTTCCCCGCCGGACGCTACCGGGCGGCCGTCCGCAACTCGATCATCGCCACCACGGCCGGAAGCGTCTCGCGAAGCCCGGCCGCAACGGTCACCCTCGAGTACTGCAACTCGGTCTTCAGCCGCGAATCCGGAACCGGCACCTTCTCCGCTCCACCCGGCTTCCTCAACGCCCCGGGTGCCAACGGCATCTACGACCTCGAAGACGACTACACGCTCTCGCCGCTCTCCCCGTGCATCGACCGCGGGCATGTCCAAGCCCGCCGTCCGACCGCAAGCGTGAACCTGCCCCTGGACGCCGCGGGCCAGCAGCGATTCCTCGACGCCGAACAAGCCAACTTCGTCGCCGGTACTTCCGGCATCGTCGACCTTGGAGCTTACGAGCACAACCCGCAAGCTCCCGTCTGCGCGATCGACTTCAACGGCGACGGCTTCGTCGATTTCTTCGAC
>JBIKTT010000348.1:0-3693 GCA_044347925.1 Phycisphaerales bacterium | reverse complement strand
TGGTGGTGGTGGTGCCTGCGATCAGGTCGGTAAGCACGTCGGGGTTGCTATCAAAGTCGTGGTTTCCCAGTGTGATTGCGCTGTAGCCGATCTGATCGAAGAGGATGCTGTCGTAGAAGGGGATCCCGTTGCTGATGGAGGCGTTGAGATTCACACCGGGGAGGATGTTGTCACCCGAGGAGATCATGACCCAGCCCTGATCGACGCCGTCGCCGCGGGGCGTATCGGCCTCGACCTTGAGTTGGTTGACGAGCCCGACAAAACGGGAAGCTCCACCAAAGCCTGCCTGAGGACCGGTGAGCGGGAGGACCTTGGATTCGCCGTCGTTGTTGTGGAGGACGTGGAGCCACAGCGTGACGGGCTTGAGGCCGAACTGACGAGAGCCTCCGTCGGCGTGCTTGCTTGTGCCGACTTGCGAAAGGCGATTGCTGGGATCGAGTCGGAAGACTTGCCCGAGTGCGGTCGGGGCGAGCGCGGCGAGGACGATCGTGAGTGCAAGGGTGGACTTGATGTTCATGGGTGGTTCCTTTACGAAAGTTGATGCTTCGATGTGTGGTGCGAAGTCGCTCTCAGAGTGGATTCAGCGGCGGCGGCGGGCGACAGCAAGCCCTCCCAGTCCCAGCAACACCGCAGCCCCCGGCGCGGGGACAAACGCCAAACCGGAGAACCCGGAGAGACCGTGAGCCCCGATCAGGCTCGCGGAACCAGTGGTGGTGTTGAGGCTGTAGAGTGAAGCACCATCGGACATGTACCACTCGCCGCCCAAGAACGCATGGGCGAGCCCTGCCACCGAGACCGCGTTGGTCCCAGTCGTTCCGATGGTTGTGGCGGATCCGGAGATGATGTCATAGGCAACGAGTTGGTCGGCATCGCTGCCGAAGGTCGCCAGGCCGAGGAGCATGCCGCCCCCGAAATCCAAGCCCGAGATGTCTGCTCCGCCTGCGAGCATGGAGGGTCCGATCTGCTGCCAACCCCCGCCATTCCATGCGCTTAGGTTGTCGAAAACAGTCGTGTAGGCGGTCCCGTTCTCGAAGGCGATCGAGCCTTCGGGGATTCCGAAGTTGGCATCGACGATCAGGGTGGTTGCGCCGGTGTGGGTGTTGACTGAGAACTGATCGCCCGCGCCGTTGAGGGCGACAAGGCGGTTATTGACGTGATCCCAATCGAGCCCGGCGACCCGACGCAGACCGGTGTCACCGATAAGAGTCGCGGAGCCGGTGACGGTGTCGATCGAATACAGCGACTGAGTGCCGAAGGAACTAAACGTCGCGACCCCGTACAGGGCACCTTGGGCGCGGGCTGAGGTCACGCCGACTGAGCATAGGACTGCGGCTGCTGCGAAACGCATCATAATCTCTCTCCAGAGCTGGCTTTTCAGCCAGGGTGTACAGGATGTGCCGCGACTGCGGGCACCAGTGTGGTCGACAATAAAGCTCACGCACGACCCTCGCGCACAATGTGCGTGAAGAATCCATGAAGATGCGGGAAAGGAACGAATCTCTCTTCACTTGAGTTGTCAGAGCCTTGTCACACCTAGGCGGACGCGCCATTCCATCGCGCTCGTTACCTTGGCTCCTCCTCGGTGGGGCCCGCCATTGCGGCGTTGCTCAGCGGCGGCGCGTGCGAGCAACTTCATTCAAGCTCGCGTGCAACGCTGATGCAAGTATCGAATCCATCCTTGAATCACCCTCGGATCACTCGCTCCGCCTCCGAGAGCACGCGCACCGCCCCCGCCTCGTCCGGGGCCTCCGCGATCAGCCGCATGATCGGCTCGGTGTTGCTCGCCCGAACGTGAAGCCACGACCGCGACCCTTCAAAGTCCACCCGCACGCCGTCCTGCAGATCCACGCGCTGCGACGCGTACGCCTTCGCAAGCTTCTCCACCGCAGGCCTCGCGTCTTCCTTCGACGCCAGATCGACCTTCCGCTTCACGATCGCGTAGCTCGGCATCCCGCTCACGATCTCCGAAAGCTTGCGCTTGCCGTTCTCCAGAAGCGACAAAATCAGCCCCATCCCCGCCACCGAATCGCGCACGTACGCGACGCGCGGCCAGATGATCCCTCCGTTCCCCTCCCCGCCCACCGACGAACCGTGCTCCTTCATCGCCGACACCACATTCGCTTCGCCCACCGCCGTGCGGATCACCCGAGCGCCGTACCGCGCCGCCACATCGTCGATCATTCGGCTCGTCGAGAGATTCACCGCCATCGCGACGTCCTCCGTCGCTTCGCCCCGCTTCCGCATCGCTTCCAGGATCGCCATCGCTGAAAGAGCAAGCGTGTACTCCTCGCCGATGAAGTGCCCGCGCTCATTGATGATCGCAAGCCTGTCCGCGTCCGGATCCTGCGCAAACCCCACATGCGCCTCGGATTCCCGCACCGATTCCGCAAGCATGCTCAGGTTCTCCCGGATCGGCTCGGGCGTGTGCGGAAACACTCCCGTCTCCTCGCACCCGATGTGCAGGATCTCCTGCACGTTCATCCCCTCAAGCATCATCGCGCCCACCGCCGCTCCCGACGAGTTCACCGAGTCCAGCACGACGTTCAGCCCCTCGCCCAGGCCCTCAGGGTCCTCGCTCACGCCCGCTTCGCCCAGCGCCTCAAGCACACGCCGCACATGCACCAGCGACCCGCCCTCCTCGGTCGTCACTCCGCGGAGCTTGTCCCACCCTTTCCCCGTCGGCCCCGTCGCGCGGAACCGCTCCAGAATCTGGTTCGCGATCGCCGCCGGCGGCGCGGCCGCCGATGACCCGAAAAGCCCAGACTCCGTCCGAAGCAGGCACTTGAGCCCAAGCCACTCCTGCGGATTGTGCGACGCCGTCAGCTCCATCCCCGCGACCACCTCGCCACCCTCGTGGTGCGTGAGCCGGGCCGCCATCTCGTCCGTCATCACCGCCGTCGTCGGCGTCGACGACACCCCGACGTCCAGCACCGACACCCCGGCCGCCAAAAGCCCGGCCGTCGCCGCGTGATGCACGAACGCCCCGCCCGCCCGGCCGTCCCGGCCCAGGACGACCGTGACCGGTCGCCCCTTCGCGGACTCGACCAACCAGGATCCGAACGCCCCGGCGAACTTGGTGCACACTTCAGGCGTCAACGAAGATCCGATAACTCCGCGAAGCCCGCTCACGCCCGTCATCAGCGCCGAACTCATGGCCATCCTCCTCGGTACTCGATGTCTCACTGCTTGGTGCCGAGGGTACGCGCCGAACCTGCGGCCCGGCACAGACTTTACGCAAGGTACGTGCCTTGTTCGGTGCGTACGACCACCCGTCCCGCCTAGCGTCCCACTCGCCATGTACGAAATCACCGTCGAAGCCGACTTCTCCGCCGCCCACGCGATCGTCATCGCGGGGACGCGCGAGCCCGTCCACGGCCACAATTGGCACGTGGTGGTGACCATCGCCGGCGACGCCCTCGACCCCGACGGCCTCCTCTGCGACTTCCACACCGTCGAGGGCGTGCTCGATAGCCTCATCGACCCCTTCCGAAACCGCAACCTCAACGACACCCCACCCTTCGACCGCACCAACCCCTCCGCCGAACTCGTCGCCAAGCACCTGGGCGACCGGCTGGCCGAATCCCTCAACCCCGCCCTCGCCCCCGCCGCATGGGTCGCGAGCGTCCGCGTCACCGAAGCCGTTCGCTGCCGCGCTACGTACCACCTCAGGAGGCCCTTGTGACCTCTGCGTCC
>JBIKTT010000346.1:0-3702 GCA_044347925.1 Phycisphaerales bacterium | reverse complement strand
GCGACGGAGAGCGAGCTTGTGGGTTCGTCGAAGACGATGAGGCTGGGGCCCGATCCTCCGTGGGCGGAGCGGTCATCGAGGCTTGCCGCGATCTGGCAGATCTGGCGGCGGCCCGGGGCGAGCGAGCCGAGCGGGGCTTGCACGTCGATCGAGGGGTCGAGCTGGTGGACGAGCTTGGCGGCCCGGTCGTTCATGGTGCGGCGGTCGAGGAGGCCGGCGCGGGTGGGCAGGTCGTGCAAGCAGAGGTTTTCGGCGACGGAAAGCTGCGGGCACTGGGCGAGCTCTTGATGGACGATGCGGACGCCGGCGCTGAATGCGTCGTCGATCGAGCCGGGCGCCAGGACGCGAGCGGCGCCATTCTGGATGATCGTGACGGTGCCGGTGTCCTGGCGGTGAAGGCCGGCGATGACCTTGCCGAGGGTGCTTTTGCCCGCACCGTTTTCGCCCATGAGGGCGTGGACCTCGCCCTTGAGGAAGGTGGCGGAGACGTCGTCGAGAGCCTGCGTGACGCCGAATCGCTTGGAGATGTGCTCGGCCGTCAGGAGGACCGGGAGCGAAGCTGGCGTGGAGGTGGAGGGGTCGGTGGTCATCGCCGGTATGGTACCGGGAAAGGGCGGGGCCGGGAAAGAAAGAACGGGACGCTCGCGAGAGCGCCCCGTTCGTGGAAAGCTGTTTCAGAGGGTGGTTACTTCTTGTCGGACGCGGGCTTGGCGTCGTCCTTCTTCTCTTCCTTCTTGTCGTCCTTCTTGGCGAGCCACTTCTTCCAGAGGCCTTCGTACTCGGAAGCGTTGGCCTGGGTGCAGACCTTGAGTTCGAAGGCGTTGATCACCTTCTCGGGGTTCTTGCCGTTGTGGACCTTGTCGAAGAGCATCTCGACGCTCTTGTAGCCCCAGCCGTAGCAATCCTGGACGACGAGGGCCTGGACCTGGCCGGACTTGACGTATTCGATCTGCTCGGGGAGGGCGTCGACCGCGGCGACCTTGGCTTTGTCGTAGACGCCTTCGAGGGCGCCCTTGGTGAAGAGGGGCCAGCCGCCGACCATGGCCCAACCGGCGATGTCGGGGTTGGCGGTCTGGACTTCCTGGACTTTGGCGGCGGCTTTGCCGGGGGTCTCTTCGTGGTAGTAGACCTCCTTGAGGGTGAAGCCCTTGTCCTTGAGCTTCTCGATCTGGTCCTTGACGCCCTTGACGCGGGCCTGGAGGTTCGGGGCGCTCTGGTTTCCGGCGAGGATGGCGATCTGGCCGCCCTTGCCGCCCATGGCTTTGGCGAGTTCATCCATCAGCTTTTTGCCGGCTTCGACGTCGTCGATGCCGTAGTAGGCGAAGCGTTTGCTTTTGGGGGCGTCGGAGTCGAAGGTCACGACCTGGACGCCTTTGCCGACGGCGCCGTCGATGGGTTTGGTGAGGACGTTGGCGTCGGTGCAGGAGATGGCGATGCCGTCAACGCCGAGGCTTGCGAGCTGCTCGATGTACTGAGCCTGCTGCTGAGCGTCCTCGTTGACGGGGGTCTGCCAGATGACCTTGATCTCGATGCCGTGCTTCTTGGAGAGGTCGGCGGCGGCGTCCATGGCGCCGGTGCGGGCGGCCTGGAAGACGGGGTTGCTCTGGCTCTTGGCGATGACGCCGAACTCGTAGCCCTTTGAGGCGGTTGCGGGGGTGGTGTCGGCGCCCAGCGCGGTGCCGGCGGCAAACGCGAGAGCGGCGAGCGAGAAGAGACGGCGTGACATCGGGATACCCATCTGAGATGCTCCGTGGATTGGCGGGGCCGCCCGACACGAGCGGTCGGCACGCGCACAGCGTAGCCGAAAGATACCGCGCCAACAGGTACGGCGGATTGGACGCTCGCCGGCGGGGTGGGTTGTTGAAACCGGGAGGTCCGGGTTCCGAGAGATGCGCGTGTGTTTCTGTGGCTTTCTGGGTGTTTCAGCACGCCGGGGGCCGATCGATAGGGAACCGTCAGGGGAGTCCGTCGCGACGTAGAATGAACGCCGCGCAATCGGGCAGAGGAGGCGACCGATGGATATCTGGAAGAAACTCACGGGCGAGCTGATCGACATCGTCGAGTGGCTTGATCGCACGTCCAACACGCTCGTCTACCGGTTCGAGCGCCACAACAACGAGATCAAGAACGGAGCCAAGCTCATCGTCCGCGAGAGCCAGGCCGCCGTCTTCGTCAACGAGGGGCAGATCGCCGACATCTTCAAGCTCCCCGGCACCTTCGACCTTCGCACGCAGAACCTGCCCCTCCTCTCGACGCTCAAGGGGTGGAAGTACGGGTTTGAGAGCCCCTTCAAAGCCGAGGTCTACTTCGTCAACCTGCGGCAGTTCACCGACAACAAGTGGGGCACGATGAACCCCATCATGCTCCGGGATCCCGAGTTCGGGCCCCTTCGCTTGCGGGCTTTCGGCACGTACGCCTTCCGCATCGCGGACCCGACGGCGTTCGTGAAGCAGATCGTCGGGACCAACGCCCGGTTCACGACCGACGGCATCACCGAGCAGCTTCGGAACCTGATCGTCAGCCAGTTCGCGGACGTGCTTGGCGAGAGCAAGATGGCCGCGTTGGACATGGCCGCGAACTACAACGAGCTCGGCAAGTTCATCAAGGACCGGATCTCCCCGTCGATCGCCGAGTACGGCCTTGAGATCACCGCCTTCAACGTCGAGAACATCTCGCTTCCGCCGGAAGTCGAGAAGGTGCTCGACCAGCGCACGAGCATGGGCATCGTGGGGGACATGAGCAAGTACATGCAGTTCAATGCCGCGCAGTCGATGGGGAATCCCAATTCTGGCGCGGGCGGCGTCATGGGTCAGACTCTCGGGATGGGCGCTGGCTTTGCGATGGGCCAGCAGATGGCAAGCCAGATGGGCGCACAGATGGGAGCGGCCGGGGCGGCGCCTCCCCCGATGCCCGCGAGCGGAGCGGTGCAGTTCTTCGTGGGCATCGACGGCAAGCAGGCCGGTCCGTTCGATGTCGCGACCCTGACCCAGATGGCTTCGCGGGGCCAGATCACGCGCGAATCGCTGGTCTGGAAGCAGGGGATGGCTTCGTGGACACCCGCCGCGTCGGTGGGCGAGCTTTCGACGGTGTTCGGAGCGACTCCGCCGCCGTTCCCGCCGCGGTGATCCGGTCGATCAAAGCTTGGCTTCGGCCGCCAGTTCCTCGCGGAGGGCGCGGGCGAGGTATTCGTACTGCTCGCGCGTGTTGTAGATCTGGGCGCTGATGCGGAAGACACGGGTCTTTCCGGCGACGTTCCAAAGCGGGACCTGGATCTTCCACTTTTCGAGCAGGATGTCCTGCATCGCGTCGTGATATCCGCGCGGGCTTGGCCGCGCGAGCACACGGGCTTGGACGTCCGGAGCGTGCGACGGAAGCGGCATCGTGCAGAGGCAGCCGAGCATCGACTCGGGGATCGGGGGCGTGATGCCCAGTGCATCGCAAAGGATGCGACGGCCCTCCAGGAGCAGCGCGCGGTTGGAAGCCATCAGCTCCGGCCAGCCGCCCCGCAGGAGACCGCTCATGAACCGGATCGCGTCGGGAATGGCGAGGAAAGCCGTCTGATCGGTCGTGCCGACGTAGTCAAACTCGGTGAGGAACTGCGACCGCCCCGGCCTGGGCTTCTCTGCGTTGTTCGAGAGCACGATGGGCCGGAAGCCCTCGCGTTTCGCGGGGTCGACGTACAGGAACGCCGAGCCTTTGGGG
>JBIKTT010000345.1:0-3705 GCA_044347925.1 Phycisphaerales bacterium | reverse complement strand
CATCGCGATGATCCGTGAGCGGGCCCGAGTCTCGAGCGGAACGGCGCGGGTGCAGTTCGCACGCGCGGGTTACCGGTGGTCGGTTTCGGCCGGCGGCCAGACGGTGGCGGGCGGGCAGACGGCGCTTGAGGATGCTCCGTACGGCGTGACCGTTCGAGCGCTGGCGGCGGGGACGGATGGGGACGTTGCGTTCGACGGGTACGGGAAGAACGATGTGAAGCTGAAGCTGACCCTGGGGGCGGGCGACTACCGGCAGGACTACACGCTTACCCAGACGGACGGCGTCGCGATTCTTGAGCCTGTCCGGCCGGCCACGCTGGGAGAGGACTGAATGGAGCGTGACCATGTGCAACGCGGGTTCACGCTGATCGAGTCGGTGACGGCGCTGTCGATCGCGGGGATTCTGCTGGTTGCGCTGGGCTCGGTGATGTCGATGAGCCTGCGGGCGATGCCGAGGCCGGAGGAGGACGTGTCGGCGCTGGCCGCGGGTGTTCAGGACGCGGCGGCGTGGCTGGGCGACGACCTGGCGGCGGCGGTCTCGGTGTCTTCGATCTCCGCGACGGACCTTGAGTTCACCGTGGCCGACCGGGACAACGACGGATCGGAGGAAGAGATCCACTACTCGTGGGACGGTCCCGGTGAGCCGCTGATGCGGTCGATGAACGATGGAACAGAGATCGCTGTGGGGCCGGCGTTGTCGTCGTTCTCGGCCGAAGCGGTGTGGAGGTCGGTGACGAAGTCGGGATCGGGCGCAGCGGCGATGGGAGCGGAGGAAGCGATCCTGCGGTACCCGGGCGCGAGCAACGCGACACAGAGCTTGGTGGGCGGTGCGGTGGCGGTGACGTTCACACCGGTGCTCGACGCGGATGCGACTTCGTGGAGGGTGACGTCGTGCCGGGTTCTGGCGAACGTCTCGGCGGTGACGGTTTCGACGCTTCGAGCTCGGTTGTACTCGGGACGGGTGACGAATCTGGCGAGCCAGACACCGCTTGCGACGAGCGGGTCGGTGGGGTTGAACGTGCTTGGGAGCGCGATGCCGATCACGTTTACGTTCTCGTCGGCGCCGGACCTTCCTGCCGGAACGCAGGTGTCGATCGTGATCGATGCGACGGTCACGGTCGGGGACGTGAATGTGCAGTACAACTCGTCGGGTGTGGCGATGGGCACGCTTCACGCGACGGTGGGGAAGGATGGATCGTGGACGACGTACACGGACGGCGGTGCGCCCGTGCTTGTGAACGGCCGGCAGTGGCGACCTTCGACGACGACGTCGTCGGAGTCCCGGCTGATGAGCGTGGGGATTGAGATGATTCCGCAGCAGAGCAAAGCTCTGCCGGTGCGATTCTCGGTGTCGACCTTCGCGGAGCCGATCACGAAATGAGATCTCCGACTTTCCATCGCGGGTTCAGCATGGTTGAAGCGGTGGCGGCCGTGGGTTTGGTGGGTGCGTCCGTGCTGGTGGTGATGACGACGGCGTCGGGCGCCATCGCCCGGCGTGAGCAGGTGCAGGCGTACTCGGCGGCTTCGCTCCTGGTCGATGAGGTGTTGGGTGAAGTCGGTGGTCTTGCGTACGAGGATCCGACGGTGGCGACGACGGTGCTGGGTGCGGAGTCGGGGGAGACGATTTCGTCACGGTCGAGCGCGGACGATGTGGATGATCTGGCGGGATGGGTTGAGACGGGGCTTCGGACGCGAAGGGGGGTGGAGGTCTCGCGGCTTACGACGTGGGTAAGGCGGGTGACGGTGCAGTGGGTCTCGGCGACGGACTTCGTGACCGTGCAAGGCTCGGAGTCGGGCGCGAAGCGGGTGACGGTCTCGGTGGAGCGCGGAGGAAAGACGCTCGCGAGCGGGAGCATCCTTCGCGTGAAAGCCTGGGAGGCGGTGACACCATGAGACATCGCGGATCACGGAACATGTGTGGGGCAAGGCGCGGGTCGGTGTACCTGATCGTGCTAAGCGTGATGTCGATCGGATTTCTGGCGGTGACGGCCGGGATACTGGCGACGCAGGTTCACGGTTCACGGGCGGAGACGCTGGCGGAGGCGCGGACGGCGCGGCAGCAAGCGACGGGCGGGCTTGAAGCGGGGCTTTCGCTGCTTCGCTACGAGGCGTCTTGGCGTCGCACGTTCGCGGGGACACTCGTACAGATCGAGGGGAGTTTGGGGAAGACGACGGTCACGGCGGTGGACTCGTTGGACGGCGTGGTGTCGGGGAGCGAGTCGGATTCTTTCCGCGTGACGGCGACAGCGCAGCACGGCGGGGCGAGGCGGATCATGTCGGTGCTTGCGACGCCGAACCTGATCTCGTCGGATCTGCTCGGATTCTCGATCGTGGCGAACGGGTCGATCACGCTGAGCTCGTCGACGGCGTGGTTCAAGCAGCCTGCGCACACGAACGGGACGATCACGCTGACCTCGAGCACGGCGGAGGGGACGTTCACCTCGTCGGGGGTGGCGCAGGGCGCGGCGAACTATCGGGCGGCGGTGACGCTTCCGGCGATCGCGGACGTGATCGCGGCGTACGAAGCCATCGGCTCGACGGGGACGATGTCGGGGTCCGGGACGACGACGCTCTCGGGAGCTTTCGTGGGGCCGCTGAACCCGCCGTGGCTGCTTTCGAGCAACTCGGCGGGGGTGTACGTGATCGACTGCCAGGGGCGAAGGCTCACGATCTCTGATTCCCGGATCAATGGGACGTTCATCCTGAAGAACGCGACCGCGGGCGTGCGCGTGACGAGCTCGGTGATCTGGGACCCGGTGACGCCGGGGTATCCGGCGCTGATCGTCGAGGGGACGCTTTCGATCACGATGGATGGAGCGGATCTTTCGGAAGCGACCGTATCCAAGAGCCTGAACCCGGCGACGATGCCCTTTGAGGGTTCGGCGGACTCGGACACCGTGGATCGTTACCCGTCGGAGTTTCGCGGGCTTATCTTCTCCTCGGGGAACATGACCATCAGCGGATCGCTGGCGACGACGGCACCGATCTTCACCAACGGGACGATCACGACATCGTCGCTGACGGCGGTGTCGCGAGCGGTGAAGCCCGTGAACGGGCCGCCGGGGTTCCGTGGGCTGCCGCGGTTCTTTGTCGATCGTGAGTCGCTGGCGCGAACGGTGGATTGAGCGACCATTCGCGGGGCGGGGCTTCAGGCGGCGCTGGTGATGGCGACGGCGGGAGCGGTCGACGCGTGCTCGGCGATGAGGCGGTCGAACTCGGTGAGGTCGACGCTTGCGAGGGCGGCCGTGACACGCGGGTCGAGCTGGGTGCCGGAAGAGCGGGCGATCTCGGCGAGGACGACATCGCGGGTGCGTGCGGCGCGGTAGGAGCGTGTGGAGCTCAGGGCGTCGAAGGTGTCGGCGACGGCGATGATTCGGGCCATCTCGGGGATCGAATCGCCGGCGAGGCCGTGCGGGTAGCCCTTGCCGTCGACGCGTTCGTGGTGGTGGAGGACGCCGGGGAGGATGTCGGCGAGCTGCGGGATGTCGGCGAGGATGCGGTGGCCGATTTCCGGGTGTTTCTTGATCCAGCCGAATTCCTCGTCGGTGAGGCGGCCGGGCTTGCAGAGGACGGCTTCGGGGACGCCGATCTTGCCGACGTCGTGGACGAGGCCGGCGATGTGGATGCGGCGGACCTGCTGCTCGGAGTGGCCGAGGGCGCGGGCGAGGGATGCGGAGAGCCAGGCGACGCGTTCGGAGTGACCGC